>NZ_JAOCLL010000001.1:0-289630 GCF_029845285.1 Acinetobacter sp. GD03645
GTAGCTGGCGGAGTTATACCCTGCTCTGGTGGCTTAACAGCATCTTTTGCTTTAGGTTTTGGACCTGGTTTTTTACGTTCTGTTTGTGTAGATGTTTTAGTCTCATCAATAACTTGGGTTTGATCTTGTTCTTGAGTCATTTTGTTCACCAGTATGAATAGAAGAAATAACGAAATGATTAAGGCGCATGAGAGCGCCTTAATCATTGTTGGATTAGTTTTTAAGTTTTGGCATATTGATAGCGTTGATCACTGCAAACTGGTCTGCGTAGCGATCAAGTGGATTCAATTCAGCAGCCTGTGAACCTATCAATGCAATTAAGGTTTCGCGTGGCTCTGGGGTCGCTTCTTTTACTGTCAGAGGCATTTCAATGAAACCTACCAATGGATTACGCACTGGTTCATTACCACGGCCAACAAGTAACATTTCAAAGGTCTGGTCAGCTTCAGTCAGAACACCAGATGAACTTGGGACATGATAGACATTGGTTCCGTCTGACAAAGTGCCGATACGGACAATTTGACCATGACCAGCAGTAGCGCCTGTTTTCACTGGCATCTTGTCAGAAGATAACTGGGCAAAGAAGATTTTGGCAGTGTCCCCGACATACAGGTCAAAACCAACCGTAGCACCGCCCGTATCCTGAACGATACCTAGTTTAGCGGCTTCAATATACTTCATTAATTCGCCAAACAAGTCGCCTGACGTGTTATATGCAGCAGCTAAATTACCAGTAACACCACGGCTTGCATCGAATGTAAATTCACGCCCATTATATAGGGCACGTTCTTTACCCTCGCCCAACAAACGTACTGTCTGTTCAAGGAAAATCTTACCTTGCATTAGAGATAAAGCTGTACCTACAAATCCAAGGTTCAATTCATTGGTCAATTGGTTTACCACCAAGCTGGAAGCTCGAATCTGGGTCACGATTGGTGAGCTAACCATATTTTCGTATTCAGGAATCAGGCTTACACCAACTGGATTTAATTTAAATGCATTTGAGTTATCCCGCGCCTCAAAGTCAGCAATCAGAAACACTTCAAGTTTTGCACCATTTGGTAATGCCTGGTTCAACGTGACAGAAATCGCACTGGTATCAATATTGATACTACTTGCAGTAACTGAATATTCAACACCATTCAGTTTTGCTTTCTTTTCAGCAATTGCAGAAATCACACCTGTTAATTTCGATTTGCTACGGTTACGGGTATGGGCCACCTCTTTACCGTTGATGCGGATAGAGATATTACCACCAATGAAAGGTAACAACGGCGCAGTTGCATCAGGCGTTTTTGCATCAAAGTCAGCATATGCAGTACGTGCAGTGACCGTATATGTTGCACCAGCCCCACCATTACTTAGAGCAAAACGGAAGCGTCCCTCGGAATAAGGCTTAGATGCATTAGTACCATCTAAATAATCACCTTTTACCATCGCACCAAAAGTAACGTCAGTTGTAAATCGTACAGCCACAATCGGCACTTCATTTGAACCATTACTGTTTGGAATATATGCAATGATTGGAGTTGCATAACCAATGACTGTAGCAATGGTTGCAACCGTCATTGCTGGCACAATACTGACTGATTCCTGATGTGTATTGCTCACATCATCAAAACCAGGTTCAAGTTTTGCATATGCATTCAACGCATTTGTACTTAATTTTTTTACTGCATTGGCAATCGCACGACCAGCATCCAATGCAGTTGCAATAACAGATGGATGTGGTAGATCACCGCCATGGCAGTATTGATATTGTTGAATACCCACCTTGATTGCATTATCGACACTTGAGGCACTATCAAGCCCAATTACATCAAGGATTCCGTTCAAGGCTGCTGGTCGAATCTCTGCCATGCCATTCGCCGAATCAAAACCAGATTCTTCACCATTCTTATAAAAATAGTTTTGGCATTCTTGAATGGCCGTCAATTGAGCTTGGTATGGTGTTCGTAGTTGTTCAGGTAATGTTAAGGACATCTCTGCACCCATGTTCAGGTTAAAAAATTTGATAACCAAGATTCGCATGGGTGCAAAATCGCTAAGGTGCCCTGTTCCAATAGTGCATTAACTCGAAATACGATTTTCTACAAGTTGAAATGTCAGAAAAAATGTCGCCACATTTCATTTTAATGTCAGAAACATATAAGAAAAATAAGTCGAATTATGTCGATAAATATGTCAAAAAAAATGCGCTCAAACTTGAGCGCATCTCATTAGATTTTCTTTGTCTAATTGAATCTAAGTTAAGGGAAACGTATTTGCCTTAACTTAGTGCTTATCTAAGTTAAACTTAGCCAACCCTGCTTTACCCACTCACACCGCTTGACACATAAATCTCAACAGCTGAGCCTGCTGTAACCACATACCTAAGTTTATCCCAAGCGTGTTGTCGATATGGTTCAGTGTCTGGTGTGCCCGCCGTAATTGTCACAATTGGCGACCAGTGATCCTCATTATCAATATCAGGATTGGGGTGATTGCTTCCAAAGAAATCAACCACTGCACCAGCGCCGATCACCTGATAATTGAAAATTGCAGACGTGCACTGGGCAATCTTGCCTTTATCACCTGTGGCCTTGTCAACTTCATTAAAAACTAAAAAAGTCATTTCGCTTACTTCTCAAAAATCTTTAGAACATTATTGAAAATTTATTACTGAAATGTAGTATCAGTTCCAATGTTAATACACCAAAAAGTTTTACAAGTTAGTTTAATTTACGATTAATCCCAAGATTAAACTTGATTATTTTTAATGTAAATGCACTAAATTTTGCTTGCTTCTTGCCACATTGCTTTCAACTGCTCAACATTAGAATCCATATTTCAACTATGTTTTCGCCTTACCGATACATACTTCGGGTATATGCCATACGGTTCCAGATGCAACAACAATACCGCTAGACTTAATAAGATGTGTACCGATATTATCTGAGCTAATGGTCGTTGCGTTGTTCAGTGTACTACCACTACAAATATTAAAAATTGCCATCGTGTAGCCAATGTTAATTGCATAGCTTGTATCAAGCGCATAATCCTGACTTGTGTATCTGAGATACTCAATACCTGATCCACTGGCCTGCTGTGCCAGGCGAATATATCCCCTCATATAGATATTGCCGTTTCTCTTTTGTAATTCAATTTTAGACTCAGATTGATTTACATAACTAGAAAACACGACACCCAATGTTGTGACATTCACCCAGATTGGCACACTAAAGTCATCAAGTTGACCTTGTATTTTCCCTATTGCTGTTTCAATTGAATCTGCTGCCGTAGCCTTATTTTTATTGGTAAAAACAATCCCAGTCAAAACAGTAGCACGAACAAGATTCTCTTTAAAAAACCGAACATTGTTAGTTTCTGTGATTTCACTTGTTGTGACATTGTGCGGATTACCTTGAGACAAGGCATGGTCATGTGCAGCTTTAACATAATCGCCACGTCCTGCTGTGCTGGCTGTCTCTCCCAGTGCAAGTGAGTCGCTGATAACAACATATTTGATCCCACTCCAGCGATAAGATTTATTTGTGTCTACATCAATATAAATCTTGCCTGACTCAGGGCTGTAAATATTTTCGTTTTCATCCTCAAAGATCACATCACAGATAAGTTTGCCATTCAAAACATCGTCTACAAAAGCAGGAAGCTGGGATGCTGGGACCACACCATTTACAAGATCAGCCTTGGTACTTAAAGCCTGTATTACCGAAGCAGCACTGGCCTTGGAACCAATTTCATCAGACAGATTTTCAAGTGAATCCAGAATATTATCCAAGGCTTGATTCAATTCATCAATATCATCATTACTTGCCTTTGATGAAAGCAACTGAACTAGATCAACCTGGTCCTGAATATTGCCAGATAGATAACCCCATCTGTTGGGACGGTCCCCTGACAAACTGATATGTGCTGCGGTTTTCATCGTTCCACCACCTTAAATGCCAGTATATGTTCACCAATAACAATATCGTTCTGCTTCAGTGTTATTTCCAACTGTGCGTAGCCAAGTTGCCAGAGGCTTGTGTCAGAGCCTGATTCCACCCATACCCGTCCCACCTGATCAATATCCCGCTGTACATCAAGACTTGCAATCAGTTGATTGGAATTACTTTTAACAACCGCCACAATTTCCATATCATCCGTCAGTTCAAGACTTTGATTAGTATCTTTATCGGTAAAGCTAACAGATGTGTTAAAAACCTCACCGCGGTTAAAATCAATTAAATCTCTTAGCACCTTGATTGCCACCCTTAGTTCAACTTCCGATTTCACTGGATCAATACCCAATTCATCACGGCGGTTTAATACATACTTTTTACCAAAGTCTGACATCATGGTTTGCCCAGTGATTCCAACGATTTCAAACCAGACAATAAACCCGTCATAGATCATTAAGCCCAGCAAATCCCCCTCTTGAAACTGTGTGTCAGGAATCTGAAAAATTTGCTCTGATAATGTGGGTAAATCTGCGTCATAGGCTTCAATTTGAGCAATGATCACAAGATCACTTGGGTTGTTCATGCTGTTATTTTTATGAATCACACCACCATTAAATTTATCTGGCAGTACGAAAGCAAAGCCTAGAGGGTCATATTTATAGTTTGGTTCATCCTGAATTGAGAGCGCATTTGCCTCAAATGACAACGGATCAACTGGTTTAGTCTCATCCGCTGGATTGCTATAGACAATTTGCTTACGCCACACCTGGGCAGGAATTGTGCCTAACGTGTTCATCACAATACGGCGGGCTGCAAGGTGTCGGCCATTTGCCACTCGATTGACTGCATTATTTAACATTGAGCCCTCGCATAAATATGTCAAAACTAAAATCAGACATTTTGCCTTTCACCCATGAATCAACAGTCTTATTGATTTCACGCTGCTGGTCCTTGTTGAATGTGTGTAATACAGCATTCAACTGTGCCTGTATTGATGCCTTTCTTAAATCAAGTTCAGCCTGTTTCATCTGCTTAAGCTGATCGGCAAAGTATTTCTTGGCGACTTTATTGGCACGGCGTATCATTTCCTGCTCTGCCTTTTGAATATTCGGTGTGATGGGCTTTGCCTTTCCGCTTTCAAGGTCTGCCATCTGCTGATTCAACTGGTCCTTGACCTTGGCATCCGACTGTTTGTACCGCGCTCCCACCTGTTTAGTGCGCTCGACTTCAACCTGTTTTTTTAAGTATTGAATGCCTGCTGGCGATAAAATCCAGTGGACCACACGTAAAACATGCTTACAGGCCACACCAGATAAATGCGGGTTTCTGACTTTGGGAAAACCACCCTCTTGACGACCCAGACCATATCCGCCAATTGTCGCCATATACCTAAACCAGAATGTGTGGCGTTCGCAATCACACTCAAACTTGATCTTTCCGTTTGCTATACGATTCTTTACTGTAGCAATGGCTTCTTTTTTAATATCAAAAACGACTGAATTGAAGTTTGAAAATTCAACCTCAACATGATGGTTCTGGGCCTTACTGTTAGGTCCAGCATTAGTAAGAAAATGGACTAAACCACTTTTACGACTCAATGGTACGGCCAAATAAATTTGTTCATTCGCTCGGTCAATATCATCTTGCAAACTCAGGTTTACAATATTCTGAATCGTAATCCCTTTTTTATATTGATCTTTAAGCAGTAAGATATTGTCTTGAAATGCTAAAATGTCATCACGGGTAATACGCCGTGGCCTGTCCCCTTTTTGCTGCCCCAGAGTGGTAAAAAGAACCTTTTCAACATCGTAGTCTTTACCCTTGGCAATATCTTCAGGACGTAAAAACATGGGACGTGGAATTTTACGCCCCTGATCATCATATTCAATTTCACGCTCTGCAAACTTACGCTGTTGATTATCAGCACCTCTACGGCCCTGCAAATCCCGACGCAAACTGCCCTTTTTTAGGGATTCCTGCATCTGCTGGTAGGCCTGTTGGAAAGAATCATTACTCGACATAATTCCCCCTTATACCTGGTATTCAGTGCGTAACCGCATAACATCAGCAATTTTTGGTACCGCAATGCGCTTTTCTGGCAACATCTCCCAGATACCACTGACACCACAAGCCACTTGAATAACATCCGTATGCTTGCGTGAACCATAGATTCGCAAACTTAATAAAGTTGGGTCCTGCGCCTCATCTGAGCGCACATCCCATACAATAAGATTATTCAAAGTCCCCTGCTGAATGTTCTTATTGATCAGGTCGCGTATGGCATTGCGGTACTCATTGATCATAAGCGCATACCGTATTCCCAGAGTTCATTCACCCTGGTTTCTTCAAGCCCAACCAAATTGCACATGAACAGAACAGAATCACTGAATCGTTCAAAAGTTTGCGAATTGTTAAATTCAATATTGATAATCTTGCGCTGTTTCTCATCCTCAATCGTATTGATCGCAGCCGCAATATCATCATCTAGCCCATATTCAACCAGTGTGAGCATGAACTGACGGCGTGTAAGAGGTCTTAGTGTTTTTAAATAGTCAGAATACTTTACTTCTTCCGTACGCGGATCAATCCAACCCTCATTTACTTTGTCAAAAATGTGAAATCGGGAGGGTTTCTTCTGTTCGGAATGTGTGAGATCACTAAATAGGTAATATCCAGCATTAATTACCTCCAATAATTCAGTGTGCTTTGAATCTTCAACATCAACTAAATCGCTGGGTAAATTTGGATATGTTAAAAGCGAATTGTAGAAAGCTTGATTTTCCTGACTAAACTTGATCATCTTAACGCCCTATTGCAAAATAAGTAAAACCACGAGAGTCTCCACTTGCCCCACCATAAAAAGTAGATAAATGGACAGATAGTTGTGTTGGTGTATAGCCATAGATGGACAGGCCTGCATCACTGTTATCGCCACTTGGAGATGCTGTTAAACGGGTCGCCACAGCGCCAAAACAGTAGTTGGGAAAGGTAATCGGAAAGGTTATTTCGACATTATCTTCTCCGCCATTATCCAATCTGTCATGTCGTCCCCATTGCAGGATGTAACCATTTGGCAAAACGGTATATCCGTTTTCAGACATGACAAAACCACCAAAATAAATCGGCTTACTGAACCAGAAATTGTCCCTATCGGTTAGAAATATGAGCTGGTTTAACAGGTGATAGATTTCTGTGCTACCGTCATTATTTAAAGTAAGCTTTCCATCAATTTGAACAGGTCCACTAATTTGACCACCTGTTTTGTCATATTTTCCACTTAAATCCAGTGGAGGCGCATTTTCCAATATCGTTATGCGGTCACTTAAAACGCCATCGTCATATTCTCTGGATGTTCTTTCATTATCAATATTAAATTGCAATGCATCATCCGCCGCCTCCCTTTGGTTGATCTCATAATCAATCTTGTTGTTAAGTAAATTATCAGCACTAATCCGATTTTCTTCTTCTGTATTAATATTTTGCTGTAAAACACTATCAGCATGCTGGAGCGCATTTACTCCAATATTAAAATCAGTTTTTAATAAATACTGTGTATGCGGATCAGGATGGTCAAGATGCTGATTCATCAATGCAACACAAATAGGCGTATTTGGATCAACAGTTATAATTAAATTGGTCAAATTGATCGTGGACAGGATCATGCCAAAAGATGAAATTGCAACAATATTTGCAACAAGGCGAATCAAGGGATCATTGTCCGTGGTTGATGCAATCGCAAAAAGTGCCCCTGTATCGGTGAAAATACCGATTTCAAAGCCATCAACAGTTATTGTCGGCTCAATACTTGTGACAAATCGTAGCGTGTGTGAATTCGGTTCCACTCCGCCACCGTTTAGTGGATAACGTTCAACTTCCGCCACTAACGCCGTTCTGTCCAATTCAGTCAAAGGGTCATATTTCGCTGTACCAACGCCAATATGAGACAGTGATACATCCAATCCCAGACTTGTTGCATTCAGGGCTATATCTCGCCCGACATCTGTTAAATAATATTGAATAGCCATAGTTCACCCTTAGTTCTATGGCTAATTTAGAGGGTTACATGAACCTAAAAAGTGATGTGTTCCAAATCATTCAATAAAATAGGCTGCAAGGGCACTACATAAAGTCAAGGGTTGCAATTTCAAAGTACGCATTTCTTCAAGAGTTGGAGTTTTATATTTCCAGGCACCATCAAAAGCATGTGGAATATGCACCACTTCCTTGAGAAACCGCTTATTCTTTTTCTTGGTGTTTATCGTCAATTTACCTTTTGAAATCGCGCCCTGTAACTTACCAAATGCCATGGAGCGTTTGTTATTGTACTGGTCTCGATGCGATTCTTTAAAACATGGCCCGCCCCAAAGCATATATTCAAACTCAATTTCGTTTCTTTCCAGAAGTTTTTTAAGCAACATGCCTTGTCCTGAACAATTTAAAAGAATTCTAAGTTTAGGGAAAGAATCTTTAAAACTGGTGATTAAAAAGAACATCTCATTTAAACCAAAGTCTTTAAAATAAGGTATGGCAAACACTTCTACACGGCCTTTTGAATCAACCCGTGACAGCAACATAACAGCCTTTTCATAGTCATCTGCCAGTATTGAAAGTACCACTTGATCCCCACTTTCAAACGAAAGTTTATGAGACTTCAATGAGGCTAAAGCCTTTGCATAGCTGGTTGAATATGAAAAGGCAAAACATGGTTGATGAAAATTACCATCAATAATGCAAGACTTTAACCCAACATCAACAGTGAGCTGATCGACACTACTCAATTCATACTGTGGATTTTCAGCAGCACTAAAAGTTAATGATTTCCACCTGTTATCATGATGGGTTTGATAGAAAAAGCAATCAGTAGAAATATCTGTATCCATTTTCTGAGATAGCACACAGCGATTATCTTTATGCGCCATGTTTGCATAGCCCACTTCCAGCCATTCTTTTTTAATTCGGGCTGCATCAAAAGCAATAAACAGATGGTTTTCATTGAGTATTCCAGCAATACTTGCTGGTCCTACACTCGAATGATCTTTAACAATTTTTAAGGTTGTAAAATGCTCATAACCCTTGATATGGAATGAGTAATATTTCTGTATAATATTTTTTGACAAATAAGATAATTTATTGCCATCTAAAAGTTTAATAAAGTGGCATATGCGACCATACAAAATAGCATGTGAGTTATTCTGTCCAGAAGTCAATATAACCGTATATGAATCAGGCTTATAAAGTAAATTATGGAGAGCTATTATTGCATAGGCATCAATCAGGCTTTCATTACATCCCCAGCCATATTTAACAGAAACACGACTTCCAGCAATTTCTACATTTTCAAATAGAAGTTCATGTTGCCATGTCGATTGAAATCCAAAGGCATCCACGGCGAATTTTAAAATATCATTTTGATAAATCTGTGAATCTTTTGTCCATTGAGGATGATCGTATAAATTCATAACTCAGGCCTTAAAACGATTGAGCTTGAATATTAAGATCAGCAAGTGTTTACTGCGCCCTTGAGTTCCAGTCACTTATCCAATGCCTGCGCTGCTTTCCGCAACCGATCAAAACGTGCTTTCTTCTCTGCCCGTTCCTGAGCCTCTGGACTATCATCTGCCACAACAACACTTTCAAATGCTTCTGTGTAGAACACATTTTCAAGGAAAATAAAGGCAAAAACGTCCCCTAGATCGGGAGACTTAATCCCTTGACGTTTCATCTCATCTTTGCTCAAAATCTTGTATCGGCTGTGCTCATCAAATGTGTAAGGAATTTTGATAATCTGGTCCTGAATCTTGACCTTATACTTGCGGGTTTTAACCTTGAACCGTCCTGATTCAATGGCACGTTTTAAACAAACATATGCCAGAGCACGCTTATTTACATACTCTTTTCGGTTGTCATTATTAAAGCAGGCACCACCCCAATAAACAGGCATATACCAAATGCCGTGTTTTTTAAGCAACTGCCCCAAGCCTTTACCAGCGCCATTGTCATCAACAACCAAAGTTGCATTAGGATATTTCAAAATGCATTCATTGATCTTTCCTAGCAGCTCAGTAATATCATCCTTGTTCTTACAAAGCGGTATATCAACGACTTCGACTCGCCTTGCCCGATCACCCCACTGTGCCTCACCCCAGACCTTTGACACGGCGATAACTGAGTCATCTCGACCTACACCACCGCCGACATCGACGGTAATCACATAACCGAAAACATGATCTTCAAATATGGATGCACCGACATACATATCGTCAGCTTGCCGTTTGGTGATCAGGAATTCATCCGCACGGTCAGGGAATTGTCCCAACACACGAATCTGGTATTGTGGATCGTCACGGCTACCGTATTTTTGTCGTTGTTCTTCTAATGATTGCTTACTGACAAGTGGTGATTCCTCACCATTAAACGTTAGCGCAATCCAAACGCCGCCCGCCCTATGACTCAGCTTGTGATGGGTCTCATAAAACATACCTGCGTTACGGGTCGGCTGGGATGTCATAATGGCGCGGTTATCTTCGTGCGTTAATGCCCCGAAAGCCACATCAAGGATTGCATCATCTACACCGCTGGCTTCATCCACCCAAACTGCATAGTTATCGCCATGGTTCCCTGCAATTGTTGTAGGCTGATGCTTGGCTGCGGTTTTGGCAAAGACGTACCATTTTTCTTTATAGCCCTTGATATAGACTAGTTCAGATTGATAACCGACATAATCCGC
The DNA here is from genome assembly GCF_029845285.1 of Acinetobacter sp. GD03645. NCBI lineage: Bacteria > Pseudomonadati > Pseudomonadota > Gammaproteobacteria > Moraxellales > Moraxellaceae > Acinetobacter > Acinetobacter sp. GD03645. Next base: position 10,672 of record NZ_JAOCLL010000001.1, read on the forward strand.
AAGCCACCCCAACGGTCCAGCTTTAAGACGTGACAGGTTGATACTGATTTCTTTCCAGACCTGTTTCTTTAACTGCCCAATTTGCGGAGCAGTAAACATCATGAGGGATTCTTCAAAGAACAACAGGTGCCAGAGTGCAACGATACCAGCCGATGCAGTCTTACCTGTATTGTGATGGACCATATTGTCAGCAGTCAGGAACGTTGAGTCCCCGTCCAGCACAAAGCCGTAGTAGTCACCCTCACCCAAAGCTGTGACATTATTGATCTTTACTGGCTGGAATTTTCTGTGCTTGAGTTCGTATGCTGCAAATTGGCGCTTAGTTTCTTCAGGCCATTCAAGATATTTCGATACCAAAACTTCCATGGTATCGCCAACTTTCCACCCGTTTTTTGTCTCCAATGAAACCAGACAAAGGATATGTGACTTGTTATAGACGTGCTTTGAGCCGTTGGCGTACTCAAATTGATAAAGTTCCTGGTATCCCTTTACAACCTGAATGACTTCCCGTGGTGAGAAACCATCAGTGCCCATTACCGCGTCATTTATTGTTATTTTTTCGACACGTTTCCACTTGCCGTTTGCCAAGCGAATTTTGGTCCCTTTGCCAAAACAACCATGGCCCGATGCAACAGATGTACGGCTACCGTCAAACTGGATTGACTCGAACAATAGTTCTTGTTGCCATGTGGGTGTAACACCTAATGCCTCTACTGCAAAGGCATAAATGTCATAGCGATAGCGTGCGCAGAGCTCCCACCATTCTGGGATGTCTTTAAGTGGTTTTAGGGCCATACATCACCGTTAGATACTAAACGGCAGCATGGTTTTATCTATATATTCCTCTTTTACGGTCTCCCTTGATGTAACTGCATGAGCCACTGAAATTTTATGCGTTGCCCAAATTGAAATGAGCGCAGCAATATGCCCATTGCTTAATGAACTACTGTCAAACTCTTGCTGTAATCCATTTTTATCAATCTTACGAACCTGCAAGATATTCATCGGATTGTAGCGTTCAAGAGATGTTTCAAACTCAACAAGGCCAGCGCGGTAACTTGCCTGGTAAACCCGAATCACTTCTTCAAGATGCTCTTTGGCATCAAATTTCAACTGCCAGTTCTGGATCAGATTAGGTGAATCAGTCACAACTATTGTGTCGGCTTGTTGATCACCCCTTACAGGTAAGGTGGTAAAAATTTCAAGTTTCTGTACCAATATTTCCCCTGTGTCAGGAAAGCAAAGACTGATCAAACGGGTTTGGTCATTTGAAAAACCAGTCACCCGCGCATCAATTTTTATAATCGTTTCGGTTTTTTCGGCATTCTCAGTCATCTATTTGCTCCACAGTTATATCACCAGTGTCGCGGTCAGCCAGCACACGGGTATGTCCATCTTCAGAGAACTGATCCGCCTGAACGACCACAAGATCATTTAATGGTTTGTCTACTGCTGAACCATCAGGGTTATAACCATTGCCTGTGGTTGTATCGTGTGAACCACCAAAGCCAATAATCTGAGGTAAATACCCTACGAGCTGTGCATCAATAGTGAATATGGATAGGTTGATGGCTTCACTTGGTACTGGGGCTGGGAACAACTGGTTCTCAACGATTGTGAATGTGCTGTTTTGAATGTTGTTGTTGCCCATATCAAACGGCACAGCAAAACGGCGTTTGCTTTCATCCATGACATAGGCACAGAACTGGTCACATACCGAACGAGCATCATGCGCATTGGTTGCGTAAAATGCGATTTGAGCCCTGACCGTCTTTGCAATCAAGCGTATCTGGACCTGTTCATCACCAATAACAACAGGCACGAAATAAGGCATCGGAATTAATTGCATAACATCTGGTGGCTGGTCCACCAATGCAGTGGCTGTCAGCATGATCGGCATAAACGCCGTTGCACCTCCAGTTACATCGGCATTTTGGCTTTTTCGGTATTCTGAAAGCATTGATTCCGAGTCATCCATCATTCGTGATGGGCATGACTTGATCGCTATTCGAATATCCCGTTTTTTCCACTCATCCGTCTGACTGGTTTCGGGCATATACCATGCGCGAAAATCTACTAAAAGCTTGTACCAGGCATCCTGAATGCATTTCAGTGAATCCTTGGGCAATGTCATTGTCATTCCCCTTAGAAACTAAAAATGCTTTTAAAAATACGTGGTTTTGGCTTCTTGTCTTTTGGTGTTTCTCCGTTGATTCGCATACGTGCCAAGTCACTTTCGGTAAGCAATGCATCCGCTTCCTCACATACCGAGTCAAACGAACGCACTTCACCAACCATTCCAGAATATAGATCATGCTGGCGCTGCGCCTGAAGTGCTTCCCTTTTCTCTTTACGTGCTACCTGAGTTGACAAAACATCAATCTGGTCCAGTGCCTGACCGTGCATATTCAGCAGCTCTGTTTGAGTGTGAATATTGTCATAGTCACGTACAATTTGCTGCTCAAGTAAATGGGCAATCATGGCTTCAGATGCGGATAGCTGGGTAAGGTCAGTTGCACTGTCAAAACAGGCAACCAATCCGTCCTGTTCTACAGGAATAGCCAAGCCATCAAATAGCTGTCCATCACCAACGTTGGTTGTGTAATTTGGCTGTGTGACATAATCAAAGCCATAAAAGCCTACGGGAATAAGCCCCAAGCCAGCTCGCTTATAGTTCTGTGCCGAACTAAATCCACCCACCCGTGCCTGATACTGTTTACGTGCATATTCGCCAGATGGGTTATCAAGAAACTCCGTTACATGAGAGACATTACCCTCTTTATCGGCATAAACCTCAAGTGTTCTAAATGCACGTTCCAGGTAAACAACCTTGCCATCGACAATCACGGAATCAGGCGGATTCATGCCGTAACGCTTGCGGATTTCATGCCCGTTATAGCCATACAGCGTGCCCGTCTTTACCATTTCCTGAACCTGCGGGCTGTTGATCTGTTTGATCATTTCACTCATATCAACATTGCTGCGGTCCTTACCCAGAAACTGGCGACCACGTTCATGTAAATTGAATGTAATTCTTTTCGTTTTTCGACCTTTATCAGACATTTAAAAAGCCCCAATATTGACTATTAGGGCTATTTTTTCACTTCACCAGCTATTTAATTTTGGGCTGTTCCAATTTGAATTTCAGATTGATCACCCGTTCCACATCCCACCTTGTCACCAGTCCGTTTCGCCGAATCATAAATTGCAGTATTTGGCCTATCACCACTAAATACCTTGATTGCTTCATTGAGTTGCCGTTTTAGTTCCTCAACCTCATCAACCACTGTGATGTGTTTATTTGTTGCCACGCCATGCAAAATATTTAGATAATTTGCAAATTCAGCTTTTCGCATGTGATCTGCGAACTGGATCTGCTCAACCTTTTTCTGTTGAAGAATTAAACCAATAAAAATTGCCATGACAAACCCAAGAATGATGCCCAGCAATAATGAATTTACATCAAACATCTTAAACTCCAAAAAAATAAACCTGCGCATATGCACAGGTTGATTCTTGCAATCCGAATATGGTCAACTTTTATCTTGTTCCAATCCTGCAAGTTCAGGAATACTTGAATTTTTAATGGTCAGATGAAGTGTATGTCCACTTTTTAGACCCACTGAAACATTGGAATACTCACTTTTTCCATAAGTATAGCCCCCGCGGCCATACTCCGAATCTGAAACTTCGATGGAGTCAACCTGTGATAAATCTAAATACTGCGATTGCTGATGTTGATAACAATAGATTTTAGTCAGCATTTCTTGAACTCCTTAATTTCGTAAAGCCAGAATGATGCAATGATGGCAATAAGCCAGACTGCACAATTAATTAGGCCCACAATAATCAGGAAAAATAGTGCGAGTAACTTCATAGGTATACTCCACATGATTAGTGACCTAAACGGCGTGCCTTAAGGCGGCGTTTCTTTTGGCTGACCTTATTCGGTTTTTTATCGACCTTGGATGGTGTAAATCCAGCAAAAGGAAATGCTTCCGTGGGATCAGCCCAGCCATTAGGTTCAACCCATTCCACATGCCCATCTGGTTTGGATTTTCTCGTTATAGCAACACCCATTGCACAAATCGCATGTAATAAGGCAACTTTACTCATTCGCATTTTATAATTCCTCAGAAAAAAGAACCCTATGCAACTGTGCATAGGGTGAATTGAAACGATTACTCGACCTGCTGGCCCTCAACACCACGGGCTTGGCGTTCAGCCGTACGCGCATCAAAAGCGGCTAAGGCCGTTTCCAGTGCAGCAATGGCCTCTTTGTTCTTGTCTGATGGGAACTTACTATCAAGGTACTTGGTATGATGAATCAGGATTTTTAACAGTGATTCATTGGTGGCCCCATTTACGCCATCAATGACCGTTGGCCCATCCTGAAAATGGATATGAATATCGAATGGATTGGTATAGTCAATTGATTCAGGATTCGCCGAAATCTGGTAAAACGTGGCGGGCTTATAGGCTGTAACACCCTCTACAGCCTGACCAGCAAGCAACTGGTCAAAAGCTTCATCACTTAAATCATGGTTATTGGTAAAACCTAAAAATTGCTCTACCAACAGATCGCCATCACTACCTACATCGGTTGTGAGTGCAATCTGGTTTTCATTTTGATCATTGTTTTCTGACATAAAAAAGTCCTGGTAAATGGTTAATTTTTTCTCTGCATAAAGCAGTTAAATAAAACCATTCCCAGAACCAACGGGATTTAATCAGTTCCAATTAAACCAGAACCAAACTACCCACATTGGTCAGACTGTTATAACTCAATGTTGCAACATCTTCCCCATCAACATCAGAATTGACATTTAGTTGGACGTTTGTATTGAGTGTAATGTTTTGAACCAGTGTTCCACCCACATTAATAAAGTCAAAACCGCTTGCCTGCATGGTACCACCCTTGTACGACTCAAACTGAATCTGAAAGTTGCCTGAAACCTTGGTTGCAAACCAATATGACCGCAGGAAAAGCTCAAAGTTATATTGACCAGCATAGTCCTCAGTCAATTTTTTCAGGTTCAGCAAAACAGATTCAACACCACTTCCTGTATTGTCCCCGTTCCAATGCAAATAGTCTCCATCCGTAGCACCACGACTCCAACCTACATCATCGTTACGCGCTGGATTGGTAATTCTTGTTCTGGTATCAAGGTCGGTACCGCCGTTACTGTCCCAGATATAGCGAATTACCGCATAGTCAAAATCCTGTAACGGCGTTTCATTTGGGTTCCCAGGTTCGTCAGGTGGCCTATTGTCTGTAATGCCAACACTAAAATCCTGAACGATATAGGATTGACTGACAATGCCAACCCCTATGGGTAAATCCCCATCTACATCCAGCTCCTTTGCATTGACCTTAACCACAATGTTTGCAGGTACAAGACGGCGGATAATTGGCGAAAGCTCTACAATTTCAGCCAGATCAACCGATTCATCAATCGTGATCCGAATGCGGCTTGTCAGGAAATGGTCAGGGCGTTCCTCATCAATCAAATATTGAGGATAACTGGTATAGCTGCTGATCGGGTGCCACATCCGCTTAATCTGCCACTGGTCAGTCCACAGCATACGCAAAACAAACTCAAGAAAGCCCAGACCGCGCTCACTTGCAATGCTGGACCAGTTGGCATAGATCACCCGCATCAGGGTGTCAGAAGTCACAGGTCGGCGTAGCACCACCAAACCATCCTGTTTTGAGAAACGCTCAACGACAGTTGGACTACCAATATGCGGAGCACCATAATCCAGTAGGTCCTGTACCTGTTCCTGAAACACATCTGCAAAAACCTGTTTAAAGGCCTTTGCCATGGCTGTTTCAAGCCCAGAACTCCGACGATTATTTCGCTGTTCATCAATCGGACGGGTAAAGTTTATATCCATGCCGCCCCCGATGTTTCCGCTGTACGCTCAATATTCAGGGTAATGCTTGGCTCTGAGATATACACCCATTCATGCGGTTTATTGAGCACGACAGGTACATTTAAGGAGAAGTCACTAATATTGTCCTGAAACGCGACAATATTTGTTCTAAGCTGTGTTGAGATGCCTTGAGTATTAAACCCATTCACCAGCCAACGGCTTGCGCTTAACTTGGTTCGCCCATAGCGGTCCACCAATAACCCTTTAATCTGGGCTTTCACGCCGTCAAGATCATGTACAGCAGCCAAACGCCCAGTTAATGTGATATTGAATGGCTTTTCTACTACTGCATGGACCCGCACCCGATCTTTATACAGACTATCCAGCAGACCAATGTATTGAATAATTTCAGCTTCAAGGTTTGCCTGTTCTGCATTGTTTTTGGCGACCACAGCAATGTGCAAGTGGTTAATGTCCTGGTACGTCACGCCGTAGTACCTGTCCTGCTCATTCTCATTCCATACCGCGATATAGTGACAACGGGCCATAAACTTTTGGCGAACTGAATAATCAAAATTCCCAAGGAACACGGCGTTTTCATCATAGAGTGCTGGATATGTGGCAAGCACCCGTAACTGGGAAATATTCAAGGGATCAGCACCCTGCCGAACAATCCCGCCTTGCTTGAATCTGACAGATACCTTGGTTTCATCGGTTGTGAGCACATCGAGCAAGGATGCATCTTTCAACCGTGATACATCAACATCCCCATAGGTTTCCAGAATACCGAACGTGAATACCTGGTTTGCCTGTGCTGTACGGCCTGCACGCTCATCATCACCAAACTCAATGAAAATACGGCGTAGGCTGTCCGTTGTGAGGTTAAAGGCATATTCCAGAGGCTCGACATTCATCCAGCGTTTTTTTAATTGATATGCCTGATTTGAGTTATCCCGAACTGTAATTCCCGCCAGTGATAAATCATCTCTCAACTGCAACTCAACACGGTGAAAGTTTTCAGTGTTTTGAACTGTATATTGGACTTCACGGTATTCGCTCTGTTCCCCCAGCACTTCGCCCGTTTCACCTGGATTAACAGTCACTGACTGAAGCAAGCGCCATGGCCTGCTGCCACTGTTATCTTCAATCATTCTTCCCTGACTTAAAGTAATGCTGTTTGATGAACGGTTCAGCACTTCCAGAACATGCTGTGTCGGCATCCCAATGGGCAAAATACCCTTGTTGGTGGCATCCGCAATAATCGAACGGTCACGGGTCTTTATAAATGGCTCAACCTCTGATACATCCACTTCCTGACTAAATAAAGCCAAAAACGCTGCAATTGAGCGTAGAAACCTAAGTACAATCGGGTCCTGTGCGTTATATTGTTCCAGAATCTCGTAGTCATCCAGTGCCGCAACAATACGTGCCTCAAAATCAGCTTGCGTCAACATCGTATGTCTCCCCGTTACGTGATAGTTGCATGTCCCGTACCTGGTTCAAATTAATTGCGATTTGATTGCCAACACGTAGATAAATGACCTTTCTTTCGAATCCCTCATCCTGTGACCACAATTGGAGTTGATCTGCGCCTAGCTGTTTCAGGATTGGGATGTCAGATTTCATTTTTTCAATGAAGTTGTTGGCAACTGGGGCACTCAACGGCGCAAGCAAAAGACTGTTAAAGTCTGGTCCATAGTCAGAACCGAAATAGCCATTGATTTCTGATTCAAGCCAATGTCCTATCATTGCCATGATCTTGTTGTAATCGATCATATGCCCGCCCTTTGCGCTGCAACGAGCATCAACCTACAAAGGATAAATGCCCCAAGGAATGTGAATGAATACAGGGCAAAGGCAATCAAAAGGATATACAAGCCATATCCTGAAACATCGAGAAATGTGAGCAATGCATAGAAGCGCCAGGTAATAATGCAAGTAATGAACAGGACCAGCATCAGCACCAAACAGAGCGTCCATTTTATTTTCTTGAAAATGAGCTCTGTAACCCCCTTGTTTAAAAGGGCATTCATTGGCATTGCCAATCGCCTTGTACTATTAAACGCAAGCGCAACGTGCAGGATATAACTCACGATCAAAAACACATCAACAATCACTGATTGATACGTCAGGTACATAGGTCCACTCCATAACTATTTTGAATAGGTTATGGCTTTGGGGATGTTGAAAATTCCTGTTGTTCCAATGAAAAAGGCTACCTGAGTAGCCCATTTCTGGTATTGGCAATCATGCCGCCGATGTCTGCGACTGCTTTAGTTGCTCAAGCAATTGGTCCCGTTGTGAAGTCAATCCATCGATTTCCTGATCGAGTTGACTTTCTTCTTCCCGCTTGTCATTCAGCTGCTGGTTGATACTACGATTATTTCGTGGTGGCAATTTAACCTTGTCTTTTTGGTTCTGTTGTTCGATTTTCGGTTGTGTTTCCCGAATCAATTTTGCAAGACCAGAAACGGCGTTATCAAATGTCGGCTGATAGTCATCGCTGAAATCACCTGATAACACTATTTCCTTGCCATTCAGTTCTGCCTTGATGACATCGGCACTCGCCCGTGCATAGAGCGTGAGCTCTTGCCCACCCGCAAACACGAAAAAGGCTGGTACCACACTAACACCCGCTTTACGCTGTACCTTTTTTACTTCAACAACAGGAATGCTTTGTCCTGCTGCCTTTTCCAGTGCTGCCTTGATTTTTTTGATATACGGCGTATCTGGTGTAACCGCCGTGAGGTTTAAACTGCCCATAATAAAATAGCCCTATTGGTGTATAGAGCTATTTTGGCAATTCCTGAAGCTATGAATTATGCCTGTTCCATTCAATAGGATTGTTTAAGAATCAAATCCATTTTTACTTTTGACTAGTTGAAACAAATTATCGCAAGCTTCACTAAAAGGGTAATTTGTCTCAATCCAACAGTAGTATTTATTTTTACTACCACTCTGCATGATTAGCTGCTTATAGTATTCAGATGTAAAATCAGGATTTATTTCACTCGCCTTGAGTGTCATACCCTCTTTTTTAATCACTTGTCCATCCAGATCACCGCCATAACAAATATACATTACATTTCCACTTTTCAATTATGGATTGATCTTACCACGGCCAGCCATCCACAAACCTGAAAATACAAAAAAAGCCCACAATGTGAGCTTTCTTTTTTAACTGATTATCTGAAATTAGATAACAGTAATGGTCATTGCCTGTGGTCCTTTTTTACCTTGGCCCAAAACGAATTTCACGCGTTGGCCCTCTTGTAAAACCTTGAAACCATTGCTTTGAATTTCACTAAAGTGAGCAAAAACATCTTGACCAGAATCAGCTTGGATAAAACCAAAACCTTTAGTCTCGTTAAACCACTTTACTGTTCCGTTTACTGTTTCAGACATAAAATCTAAACCTTTTAAATCTTTGTTAATTAAGAGAGTTGAAAATAAATGATTTACTTTTAACTCTATCTACTCATGTTCGAATAGATACTACAAGTGTATTTCATTATGAAGTCAAACGATACAGCTGATTTACTGCTGTATAGAAGCTCTTACCGTCCAGGTTGAATTCAACTTCCTGTCCAGACTGTAAAAGTACCTTTTTACCGACTTCAACCCATTTAAAGCCATTCAAGGTGCTTTGCTGACGTTTAACGGGAATAATCTTTACACTAATTTCGTTGCCATTACAGGCTTTGGCTAAATGCCATTCATTAATAATATTCAATTCAATATCACTCATTTCTGAGCTCAAGTGATGGTTTGGATTTACTACAATTCTAGGACTGACGAGAGGAGGAACAGCATTTATAGAATCTAATAATTGTTAGCTTTTTTAGGGTTATTTAAGCTAATTTAATTGCTGCCTATATATTTGAAACAGCAATTTAAAATATCACAGAGCGTATTAATTGGTAGCGGGAGCTGGATTTGAACCAACGACCTTTGGGTTATGAGCCCAACGAGCTACCAGACTGCTCCATCCCGCAACGGATTGAAGCTTTATACGCCCTTAAATGTGAATAAGCAAGTAAATTAAAAATAAATACTAAATTAAGTACATTTAATATCCAATTTCTTTAAATATGAGTCAAACACTATTTTAAAATCCTTTTGCAGCCCCTCTTTGGTGTAATTGCCTGGTTCAAGCTTTAGCAATGCAGGTACATAGTCTTTTTCATAGGTGCTTGGGTATTCTTCACACAACACTTCTTTCTGTTCATCCTTACTGGCATTAGGATTATCCAGTAGGTCCAGATACTCACCTATCTTTTTGTCAGCAGCTTCAAACTGCGCCGTGGCTTTAGGATCGGGTACGTGTGATTGTTTTTGGCATCCGATTGTTAGTAGAGAAAGAGTTATTAAGGCTAGAGTTTTGGTTTTCATGAATTTAATTATGCAAAATAAGTAGTTATATATGAATTGCCTATGGTACTACGAATAAGAGCAATTTATAATCGAAAAATTATAAAATTGTTAATGGATTACAATGTGACACACCCACCTAGCTTTTCTCAATTATTTACTATCGCATTAACAAAGTCCCTCAACACAGATAGTCAGCACTACTATCTTACGGAAATTGCAGAGGTTCTAGGTGATCGTAAGTTAATAGAAGTTAAAAAAGGAAAGCTACCTAAGTACAGTAAAAAAACCTATCATGTATTAACTGCTATTGATGAAATATTTAGTCAATGGATGCATTATTTAGATTTAGTCACCCATTCAAAAGGGGATTCCCGTACCGTAAATAGAGAGTGGATTAATTTTTTAATTAAAGAGGGTGTCTCTTTTAACAATATTAAAAAACTACCCAATTATAATATTTTTATCAATTTCTTTAGTTTTCACTATGCACTTAATCAATTCAGCCATGATAGAAATTCATTCAATAATGGTGAATACATTGAGTTAGAACAAGGCCTAAACAAAGCATTATATGGTGAAGTTGGGGATGCAACTTTAAATGAATATATTAATGAACTCCAAGCTAGATTTGACTTTAATCTAAACCACTATAATCGTTTTTCCTATATCCCAGAACTTGTCAAAAATAATCTATCGCCTCTAAATAAAGTGAAAGTTTCAATGGAGGTTAGAAGATTAGTTGAATTGCTTGAAGAACCAAAGACAACAATCCTTGAAGAATTGGACTATGACTTTCAACTAACTAGACAAGATGCACCTTATCATCTAAACAGCGTCAAGCTTAATAACAACCCCATCTCTGATGAACCAATCCACGTATCAGTACCTACAGTTGAGACTTTAGAAGATCGTATTTTATCGAGATTGAAATCATTAACACCAACTCAATTTGAGCATCTATCGCTTCATATTATTGCCCATATGGAAAAAGAAAAATATGATGATATAAAAGATATGATTACACACAGTGGAAAGGTCGCTGATGGCGGAATAGATGGAATTATTAAAACCAAGAATAAAAGAGGTAAAGTTAAAGAGGTTTATATACAATGTAAAAGGTATGCTAATACATCTATTAGCAGTACTGAGCTACAGAGTTTTGCTGGTGCTATGGATTCATATAATCCAATTTACGGTATATTTATTACCACATCGACATTTTCAAAACCAGCGATAGATTATATTGAAACAACAAGAACAAAAAAGATTGACTTAATAGATGGTCATGAATTAGTTGACTATATTATTGAACACAAAATAGGAATTAAAGAACTCCCCCAAACTCCTATTTATGAAATTGATGAAGATTATTTTAATAATTTTCCTAAGAAATAAAAATCTAGCCTTATAAGCTCATAAGACTAGATTTAGCTCATCATATCTTCTATTGAGTGTAGTAAAAATACGGATTTAATTGGAATTTTTACCAACAATCATTTGTTTTGCAGATTGCGTAATATTCTTCATTAATTCCTTAGCTTGATCAGAATTTTGAAAACTATCCCAATCAGCATCTTTTTTCGCTAAAATCCCTCCAAGCTCTCTAAAAAGAGGTTCACATTTCTCATTTTTTGGCACTAAGTATGAAACTGTAAACTTATAAATTTCATTTCGACTTCCGTTACTAATATATTTTAGCGAGTCTTGCTTTATTTTTTGCTGGTGAACTTTATAACTACTTAAAGCATATTCAGGTGATGTCAAGTAACCAGCATACAGCGCCATCCCCGCTCCTCCATAAATAAGAGCTTGAGATTCACGATCACTTTGCTGATTAAAAGCTGTCTTAATAAACCCAGTTGTTAATGCACTAGAAGCGCACTTTGTGTACTGGTTTGCTTTATCCTCATTTCCTGTTGTTTTTATATCTGCTGCATAAACACTATGCACCACCCCTAGACCAATAATAAAACCAACTTTCTTTAAAATTTTACTCATTACCTTACCCCTTTAAAATATAAAAAGCCCCTAGTCCACGTTTATTTAAATTCTTTTTTTAAATCAACATAAGGCTGCATATTTTCTTCACAAAAGGTATGTTTACTATAGGCATCTATTCTCTTTTTAGTATCCATTACAACGTCTTTAGCAAGTTTATCTACCGTTTTCTGAGGAATTATTTTTCGGCATTGGCCTTGATCATACATAGCCATTAAATTTGCTTTAACATTTCCCTCAAAACCACAAACATCTTCCAAGAGACCGTTAAACATACCCGCAGCTAAGGTTTGTTCACATGCTTTTACTTTCTCTTGATTTGAGGCAGCAAAAGTTGAATTTAGGGCAATACCCAAACCTAGAAATAAAATAATTTTTCTCATCTTAACCATTCCACTTAATCCCCATCCCCAATCCACCTGTTATTGCGTGAGCTAATATACGATTGCTCACATTTTGGCTAATATTACCACTACTTGAGTTCACTACATGAACTTTTTGCGGATCGGGCGATGTAAGGTACTCTTTTGCTGGCTCAATTTTAGTTTCAAGTTTTGGCGGAGTATAACTTGCTGCAATAGATTGGGATCGAGTTGCCATTGGTGTCACGGCGGGTATAGAGCTCAAAGTTGAAGTTTGCTGCTTAACTTTTTGCATTATAGTTTCAGCATCTTTAGCTATAGGTGATTTAGTATTACTTAGGGTTTGGCTACTTTGTGTGGCTGGCTGGATATTAGGTTTTGTTTTAGCAGAATCAAGTGCCGTACCAACTCGATTAACAGATTGTGGTGACGCTTTATTTATTCCGTCCTGATGACTCGTTTTCCCTGTATTTGGGTTTGCTACAGATGACCAAACACTTGATATATCAGAAATAGCTCGATTTTTATTATCACTTTTCCCCTCTACATAATTCTTTGCAGATTGTGGTAATAAATGCATGAACATTTTATCTTGTAATTCGGGAGTAAATTTTTCTTTACCTGTAAGCCCCATATCTTTCTTAACATTCTTCAAAGTTGAAGCAATAATCTGATATTTACCAGCAGCATTAATTCTATTTGAATCGCCAAATGGCTTTTCATTCGCCTTTAGAATTTCATCTATGGACATATTTGTTAGCTGAGGAATATCTTTAGACTGGAAATCCCCTTTAACACGCTTATTTGGATTTCCACCAGTATTAACTGAAGTATATGTACCCTCACCTTTAGCAATGGCATCTGCCAATGGTTGGTATTTTCCTAACTTTCCAGAATTAGCAGCATCCCCAAACTGAGCAACTTTTTTCTCACCGCTAACCGTATCATTCCAAGCCTGAGAGATTGTATCGCCAACTGTCTTGGCTGCACCTTTCCCCCAGTCAACAAACGTCTTGGTACCTTTTACCGCAGCGCCAGCAGGGGTTAAATTAAATGCATTTGATACCAGGTCAATAAACCCATCCCAGCCTTTTTTTATTACTGATGGAATATCTGCATTAATAAGCGAATCGGTCCATTCTTTGACATACGGCGCAACAACACCGCCAAGCTTGTCACCAATCCAAGAACCTATAGCAGCACCAGCCAACGTACCTACAGGACCTAATAAGCTACCAACGGCACCACCTAGCACCCCACCAGCAAGCGAACCAACCGTACCGCCTTTTTCTTTTGTTGACTGACTCCCCCAATCCGAAAAAGACATAGCAGTGAGCAAAGCACCAATAACAGGCAAACCTTTACCAAACTTTAAAATCTTGCCTAGGCCTTTGGCACCTTTGCCCAATAGCCCGCCAAGCAATCCACCAAGTAGACCACCACCCGCACCGATCAGCTTACCAATACCGCCTAATAACCCGCCTTTAGATTGCAGATTGTCAGCGATACGCTGGAGCAGCTTTACTTGCTTTCTATTGTGGTCGGCTTGCTCTTTTGGCAATGGTTCATTGCGCTTACGGTTTTTCATTAATCCTGTAAGTGGACGGAGCATAAACCCAGCAGCACGCTTTACTGGAGACAGTACCGTAGCAACTTCATTAATTGCATCAACTGTTGGATCAACACCTTGCGGAGTGCCTGTAATAGTTCCCTTAATCGCCGTGCCAATCGTTTGAGCGATTTTACCCAGTGTCGATTTAGATTCACTCTCCCCACCAATAAAACGCCCTCTTGAATCACGTTCGCGCTGTACTGGAATCGGATCAATTTGTTCAGCAGATACACCTGGTTTAGGTCCTGATTGCCCCACGGCGCGTGTGGTCTCTGTCTGTTGATTTACAGCAGTTGAATTGTCTCTACTTGGCTCATTCCCCCTATTGGAAAATTCACGTAGTACACTCTCAGGCGAATCCAACTCAACGGCATGACGTTGTAATAGATTTTGTGAACGGTTCCTTTTTAATTCAGGGATGGATTCCTCAATTAAATCCTCAATGGACTGTGCAACCTTATCTAATGCTAATGCTGCCTGCACCATAGGATTCGCCGTCTCTCTGATAAGATCGGTAAAATCAACTGGTTTAATTTGTGCATCAATTAAGGCCTGCTCTAATGCACTCAGCTTAGGCTTTGGCGCTGAATATTTTGATAGTAATGATTGTTCCAGGTTCTTCTGAAAACCCAGCAAAATGTCTCGGATTTCTTCTGTTGTTTTATCAATCTTTGATATGTCACGGCCTGTTTGCTTCAGACCGATAATAAAGCCCAATTCGTCATATTGGAGAATTGTCTTTTCTTTTTCATCATCATTAAACATAAAAATCACCCTATTTTTACATACAGTGATTGTGGACTACTGAAATTAACCAAATTAAAGAAGTTCCAAAATTATCATCAAATTACATATAGTATTTTTTCTGCACTTTATTTTTCTGCTGATATAGATGTTCAAAACTGGTTGTTATATTCTTTGGCTAAAAATTAGCTAGGAATTACAATGCTGACAGTAACTCTGACACCACTATCGTTAGGTGCAAAAATTTCAGGTACCGAAGATGATCTAATGGAGTTATATGAGGCTATTAGTGACATCCTCCCAGAAGATGAGGAATGGGACGATGTACTGTTTACTCTAGGCTTAAATTACGATTTAAGAAAGGCATGGAGTGGCGAAAGAAAAGTTGAAACAATCAACATGCCAATTGTTGAAAATAGCACAGTACATTTACCACAAAAAATATATTCAGTTGATGTATTGCTTCCCATACTAATTTGTCAGATTCACATCCTTTTCAGCTATGTTGAACACTTTTACTTAAAGTACGAAAAATCCTTAAGATTGATTGAGCATCTGAATCAAGAACTTATTTATAAAATTGAAGAAAAATCTTTGGATGCTGCCTTGTTCTATGTAAATTGGTCAGAAAATAATGTCCCTTTTAGTCGGAACTATAATTTTTCCCATATTGATCTAATCACCAGCGAATATATAAAACTAAGTGGTGATAGGATTCACCAACTTATAGATGTCATAAAAGACTTAACGGAAAATAGTGAATCATACTGTGCCACGGCGACACTTATAGATAAAGCCGTTTTAAAACTGAATTGCCTACCCTCTAATGTTATTTTTGATGAACCCTTAGAAACTTATGAACAATTGGATAAAGGGCAATATCTATGGTAATGAGGGCAAACTATTTGCCCTTTTCTTCATGTAAATCACATAACAAACCTTGGCTTTTTACCCATTCCTCAACTGAGACATGAAGCCCACCTGTTATGACTTTTTTGCAGCGTTTACCTTTGACTGTTGTCGCACAGCATTGGACAGACATATCTTGATCTAGCCAGGTAACATATTCAGATTTTGATACCCCATAACATTTTGCCAAAACAGAATATTTATCTGCCAGATATTCCAGTACATGATCCTTTTTTAATAAGACTTGCTGATAACCCAATGGCACTGGCACAGTAATAATAAAACTTATTCCTTTTTCATCCAGCTTATTTAAAAACTGTTCTTCATTCATTTATTAATATCTCCCATAGCACAATTCAATCCAAATGCATCCCTTAAACTCTCAACTTTCCACTTGGGCCAACGCTTTACCTGATCCTCACATTTCTCTAAATATTCAAGCAATGGTCTCGGTTTAGTTTGCTTGATAGAAAAATTGCTTTGGCTATCTTCTACAGGATTATTTAAGACATTACATACACTTATTACTTGACCGTTGTTTGATATAAGCCGATGCCCCACTATCACTTCCCCAAGAGTGGCAAGGCGATAGTTTATACCGTACTGGCTTACCACCTCCCCAGATGCAGAGTCTTTAATGAGATATTTAACCCGATCAAGGTATTCATCAACCTCAATGCCCACAACCTCATCAACCAGGTTGAATTCATTCCCGAATAAACCTAAATAGAGGACCTTATCACCGACTTTATACTCATGCATGGTCCACCTCAGATTCTTCATTTTGCACTTCGAATAATGGCTTGAGTTCAGGAATTCGATATTCGAAAATGCTGGATGACCAGTATTCCCAATGATGATCCCAAACAAACCACAAATTAACTTCTTTTGAATAAAAGTGATAACCCACGATCCACTGATTTTGATAATAGTGCGTTGCCCCTTTAGGGGCATTATTCTGAATCACGGCGAGGGTACATTGACCTGATTTCATTGTTCGCATTCCCCATTGTCCCAGTCATCACCTATCAAAGCTTCAATAATGTCGTTTCTGCTTACTTTTTCTTGGCAACCGAACAAGCTCATTACAATGTTAATTCGTTCCTGTAATTCCTCAGTCTTTGCACACTGCTTTAAATAGAGTTCATCAAGTGATTTTATCTCCTCGTTTAAAAACTGTACCAGGTATAGTTCTTGACCATTTCGGTAAGTATGAGCAATGTAATTTTCATCAAGGTACTTATTTTTACGTTTGCAGAATGCTACGAATTTTTTCTCATTCATTTTCACATTCCTCTACATAGCAATTCTTTTTAGTGCATTTCATTGTTTTTACCCTCTTTACTCTTAAGCGCATCATTAATGCGCCCAAGTGCAGCAACCACCGTGCTGGTACTGACATCAGCAAAACCTTTTTCACATGGAATGTTTATGCAGTTAAGGCCCTCTTTTAATGCTCTATCAGCTTTTTCTTTTGCTATAGCCAATCCTCCACAGCTATTGATAAGTCCAAAATCTTTTGTCGCTGTAAACAACTCATTCCAGGTGAACCCGTCAGAAGTTTTATTCCACATCCCATTTACAATACCGAATCTATCTTCATCACCAACACCAAGCTCGGTTAATCTAATAAGAAGTCTATGTGCTTCATTTAGGTCATAGTGCAGGTGGATCAACATATATGGATTCATAAAACTGTTTCCTTTTTAATATTTAAATTTTCAATCACACCACCCAAAGCATTTTTTAGATCATGAGTAGACTTATAGGCCTGTAGACTGTTTACTTCCTGTTCAAGATCAAAATTTCTTTGTTTCAACTTTGAAAATTCACGTTGCATATAAAGAATTTGTTCTGGGTCTCTTAATCGGGCCAATGCCAAAGCCAGTAAATTAAATTCGTTTTCAACATTACGGTTATGGAAAGCGAATTCACTAAAACTGATTTCTAACTTTCCGCCGTGCCGATACTTACCGCTATAGCCACACTCTTTAGGTACTGCCATTGCGCCTTTAATGTATTTGCAGCGCTTACCTGGTGATACATAGATAAGCCCCCAGCGTTCAGGCAATTCATCAGGCTTAATCAGATCAGTAGGGCAAATGAAATAACGCCATTTACCAATACCTCTCTCTGGAGAAATACGATGTGGTTTCTTTCGGTCAGCCAGAAAGTCAGCACGGCTTGTTTTAGCTTCAAGTAGAATTGTGCCCACGTCATATCCATTACCGTGGCGAATGCCGAACACATCTGGATTCTCTCCATAGCATGACGGTTCAACAATAGAGAAATGACAACCATGTCCGTTTGCAGACTCAGGCTTTCGTAGAAGCGCTGCGCCAATCTCACATAATTCGCGGTGTGTTAAAGTATTTTGAATCATGCTTCCACCTGTTGTTCGTCATCTTGTTCAGGATCACCCGCTTCTATTAATGCAAGTTTGCGGGCAAAGGCTGCTTTCTTATCAGTTGCCATTTTCTCTTTGGCAATTCGCATACGTTCTTCAGCATCAGATATAGTTGCAGACCGTTTTGCCTGAACCTCAGACTGGTCTTTTAATTCCTCTAACTCAAAGCCCCAGAACAAGGCCTCTGACTTAGCGATATTGGATAAAGTGATACTTTGCTTAATATTCAGGTCTACAATCTGACTGATCAAACCCATCTTGAATTTCAGACCATTTACAATTTTTTGGGATTCCGCATTGTCCTCGTCCAAATTGTTTATATCGAGCTGTAAGACTTCATCTCTGATATGAATCACACTGGTAATTGTGTCACCCGCCAACTGACCCAAATCGGCTAATCTGCGGCGGTTCAATTGCATAATTTTGGCAGACGTAAGTCGATTCAAATCCGCCGTGGTAAAACCTTTATCCGACTTCGATTTTTGACCCCAAAAATCAGCAATATTTGACGGCTTTTTGACATTATTTTGACTATCATTTTCTCCTTTACTATCAGCAGATTGTGTGTTTTCTTGACTGGTCTTTTTGCTAGTCAATTTTTTAATTTCATTATTGAGTTCACGGGCAGTCTTTTTGACTAGGTTTTTAGTACACTTTTTCCATTTTTCAGTGATTGCTTTTCTGCGTACCACTGACGGAGATGGCATATCACAGCCCATCTCCCCAGCTACCTGATCAACCAGTTTTTGCCAGGTGATCTTTGGGGATGACTCATAAACCTCTTTGAGACGATCCCAGATTTCCTGTGAATATGATTGCACTGCCATATTTAACCGCCCAGTACATCACCAGTGAAAAAATCAAATTGCGCTTCTTCTTTCTCCTCTGTCATTAATGATGTTTGAGTGAACCTTGTCTTACGCTGGCTCTTTAAGTCTTGAAGTATTTTTTCTTGAATTTCATCCTCATCACGATCAGTTATATCTTCCAGCCCTTTTGCCAAGTTCGTGAATTGAACCGCACGGTTCTTTTCACATTCCTGAACTGTTTTGATCAGTTCAATCATTTCAGGCTGTAGCTTTTCCTGTTGCTCCCGATCAAGCGTAATAAATTTTTTAGCCAAGGCTTTTGCTTGCTCAAGCAACTGAATCTGCAATGCTGGTGGAAATGAAGCGATATGACGTGCACATAACAAAGATATTTGTGACGTTACTGCATTTAAATTCTCTGCAAGCAAGTCACCGATACCATTGAACAGTAAGCCTGCAACCGATTCTGTTTCATTAAGCTCTGGATTGATTGTAAAACCCAGCACCCAGTCCACTGAAACACGGTACATACTGCACATCACTTGAAGTAATTCCGCATCAGGCAATGTTTTACCGTGCTCCATTTCACTGATACGGTTCTTTTGCTCCACACCAAACAATTCAAGGGCCACTTCATGCTGTAATAAACCACGGCGTTCTCTTGCCATTGCGAGCTTACGTCCGATCAGGACGCGCTTTTCTAAATCTGTTCTTTTAGCCATTTTATGCAACTCTCCCAGCAAGCCAGTCGATGTCTACTTTTTTATCAAGCCAGTTTGTTTCACTGATAAATACACATGAAAGCCATACACACCCATTTTCAGCAGGTTCAGCAAATTCGATTTTTTCTTTTACAAAGATGTTGTCATCCTTATAAAGCAGCTCTGAACCCTTTAATGAATCGATCAAAAGTTTTGGATAGTTATCAATGTCAAAGCGTGGATAGGTGCTGGCACTGTAACTACGAACTTTTCGTGGTGGCTGAACAATCAACCGAATTTCGCAATGCTTTGATAAAGCTTTCCACTCCATAGCCTTGAAAATTGGCGCATAGATTTCAAATACACGACGTTTGAATTTTTTTGCACTCAATGACAGACTATTACGTTGTTTCCCTGTTTCTTCATCAATGGTGGCACGCCAAATATCATTGGCACTGATGCCATAAGGTAGTTTGACGGCAATAAAACCATCACCAGTTATTACCAACCCACCTGTACTTCCCTGGTGCAATTGGTCTCCATTCACTTCCTGAGTAGTTACAGAGCACGGCAAAATTACTTTTTTATCAAGGGCACGGCGAACACGGCTCTGACGATTGCTTTTACTTTCAGCAAATGGATTCATTGAAAAGAAATCAACTTTGCCCTTAGACCATTTTTCCCAGCTTTTTCTGTTATTGCCCATTGTCGCCACCTCGTGTCTGAGTTGACGATGCGGCATGTGCCAAGGCTAAACCTTGTAAAGTCCAGTTTGCCTGTTTGGATTTATCCAGTTCTTTCCATACCTCGAATGCCAGTGCAACGGCTAAGATTTTGTAACCGTCAATGTCATCATAGATAAGGACATCAGGACCATACTGATATACAAGTATAGAAAATAGCGCTTGACCCTTTAACCAACTTTCGAATGCAATCCGCATTTGCTTCATGTGATCATATTGAATTGGCTGGACATGAGCTTCAGGACACATAAATGGGGTGCCTTGTTCCAATCGTCCGTAGACATATCCATCCTCATGGCGGTCTACAGTTCCAATACCTTTTATGTGTTTGCCTGAAAACTCAGTTCTTGAATCACTGATGAAGTCAACATTGACTCTTGAATCTTGTAAACAGTGCTGTGATTCTGTGTTGTTTTGCTCATATGCTTGAGCGTGTGCTTGATTCATGCTGTACCACCAATATGTTTTTTAACAGTTGTGGGAACGTTCACACCATCACGCGCACATGCATCTAAATACTCATCAGGCTGATCAAATGGGTCAGGCCAAGGCTCTTTAACATCATCTTGTTCAACCTTTTTAGATTCCAGCTTTTGGGGCTGGGAAACCTTGCGATTATTGATATTTAGCGTTTTCATCAGTGCGTTGAGATGCTTCTGAGCTTCATCATTAGACACAGCAACATGCTCTTTTTTTGTCTGTTCCAATTGTTTTGGCGGCTGGTACATTTGCTGCACCCGACCAAAGTATTGGGCTTTTGCAACCATTGCGACATACGTGGTTAGGAATTGGGCACGGGCTTCTTTTACAAGGTCCTCAGCCATTAGATACATCACTTCATCCAATGCATATTTTGTCAATTCAGTAATGGGTGTGTTCTTATCTTTGGTGAATTTACAGGCACGGGACCATGCTTCATCGGCTGACATCCAAGACTGACCAATACACCATTCCCGAAATTCTGAAAATGACGGCATGAATCTACTACCAGATGTTTTTAACCGCGCAATAGCTTTATCAAACTGATCTTTGCTAACTCCAATCAAGGCGTTTAATGCGATTTTCTCGACCTCCTCCATTGGTATGGCTGCTGGTCCAGTCAAAGGAAAATTTTTATTGAACTGAACCGCATGAAGTACACGTAAATCTAAAATTAATTGCTGTATATCTTTAACCGTTACGTTGTTATGCATGACCGTACTCCTCAACCACCATCGGCTTTTTTACTGGAGTGACATCCCGTATAGAACTTTCGTTTGCTTCCTCAGCAATACGCTCAAAATAACTTTTTTGTGGTTGGGCTGAACCTGCGGGCTGTTTCGATTGGTGTTCAAGCACCTGCTGTTTTTCACGGCGGTTGATCACGTCCTGCAAATTGTTTTGAATCCACGAAAGCCACTTCACAAACCAGATTGACGGCGTATTTTTCCCATTTTTCGCTGCAAAGTGATCACAGTAACCCTGCATCAAGGCTTGGAAATCAACAGACAAAACATCTGGATAGCGTTGAAATGCAAGATCAACAAAATCGCTCTGGAATTGTGAATACTGGTTCACGAATTCAAGAAGTGAATATTTCCTGTGATCCTGAACGTGATACGTTGCAAATTGGATTGGAGGTAATTCAGTTTTTTCTTCGTGCGCGTTATTACCACTACCATCTATAATCTGGTTATCGGTTATAGGTTTAGGGTTATCGGTTATAGGTTTATGGTTGCCTTTTTCTTCGGTTTCATCTGGAAACCCATCATTATCCGAATCAGAACCATCATGGTTTTCTAAGCCGTTGTTTTTATTAGGTCTACCACCTAATTTTCCATTTTCACGATTAGTACTACTTTTGTCTTTGTATTTGGTGATTTCTTTTTCACAGCGAGAATTTTTTAGAAAATTATTTTCTTCATAAAAAAAATCTTTAAAAATTGTCTCAACCGCTTTTACCTGGACTTTGCCCTTTGCACGTAACAAACGGCACACTTCACCAATATCGTTTGGAAACGGCTTTTCATTTAAGTAGTACCAATCAATTGCACGACGATAAAAACATTCTTCAATTGGTGACAAATGAGATGTATCACGCATGAAATCGCCGATATGATGGATATATTTATGCATTAGATCACCTCACTAAATAAGTCTTGTTGGCTAGGTAACTTCCTTTCCAATCTTTCGTTTTGTAATGGTTTATATTGAGGGTTTAGTTCACAACCAAGATACTTGCGACCATGTTTAATTGATGCCTCACCTGTAGTTCCACTCCCCATAAATGGGTCAAGCACCACGTCACCAACTCGAGATCCTGAAAGGATGCATGGTTCTATTAAATCCACAGGATATGTTGCGAAATGAGCGCCTTTATATGGCTTAGATGAGACCGTCCAAACACTTCGTCTATTCCTTTTGGTTCCCTCCCATGGAATAGAACCGCAAACATTACTACCTGTTCCCTGCGGACAGCCCCTTTCTATTCCACTTTTGCGCGCCTTATTGCCACTGCGCCCCACAACGGCTTTCATTGGACCATTAGTTTTGCCAATAGCCCTGTCACTACCTTTTTGTGAATCAATATTTTGAGCCAACCGTTTAATTGAACTTTCTGCCAAAGGTTCCTGAATGGCTTCATAATCAAAATAATATTTACGTGATTTACTGAATAAGAAAATGTACTCATGAGCCTTTGTGCATCTATCCCTAATACTTTCAGGCATAGGATTCGGTTTGTGCCAGATAATATCCTGACGCAAATACCAACCATCAGCCTGTAGAGCAAATGCTACCCGCCAAGGAATACCAATTAAGTCTTTAGGCTTGAGGTTCAATTGCTTGGTATTAGGTTTAGGTAAAATCTGCCCTTTACATTTGGGTTGTTTAGGATCATCTGTACCAGTTGCATATTGCCCCCGCCCTGAACCTGCATAGGAATCCCCTAGATTTAACCAAAGTGTCCCATCATCCTTAAGTAAATCCCTTACCAAGCGAAAAACATCAACCATATTTTCAATATACTCAGAAACTGTATTTTCCAAGCCAAGCTGACCATCTACCCCGTAATCACGCAAACCGAAATAAGGCGGTGAAGTTACGCACATCTGTACTTTTACCCCCTCATCTTTCATCTGTTGCATTATTTGACGGCAATCACCAAAAAAGATTTTATTAATGTGATTCATAAAGCCACCACACTGTCAAAGAAACCTGGTTGTAAACTTTCTTCATGGATTTTTTTGGCGATATAAAGACATCGAGCCGTGGCAAGGTTGTAATATTTAAATTCACGCTCAATGCCAATGAATCGGAATTTCTCAAGTAATGCAGCTTTACCAGTGCTTCCGCTTCCCATAAAAGGGTCAAGAACCACGCCACCTTTCGGCGTGATTAATCGGCATAAATAGCGCATTAATTGAGTTGGTTTGACCGTTGGGTGAGGATTGCCATTGCGTTCGGACCAATCAGCTTTTTCACAGTCCCTCATTGTTGAATTAGCTTTAAGCAAAGGCTTTTCATTTGAATCAAGCCCCTCGTTACGATCCTTTCTATTGGCTTTGGCACAATAGAAAAACCGTGCTGCCGAACCAGTGTCACCGTATGAAATCATTTCCGTGCCTGATGGACGGCTTTCCGCACCATACGCAGCGCTGGTATTCCCACGCTTATCTTTGCCTGATGCCTTTATGATGTTGTTGCTACCGCTGGTTGTGATAGGAAATATGGCAAGCACTTCCTCACTGCCATCATGGATAAGATTGGCAGGGAATCTGCCATCGACAGCAGGTTTGTCTATTGGCACTCGGCATTCATCAATGTTGATTGCACCAGTGCCAAAGGATTTAACATTTTCAGCCACAGTACCGTTAAATGGTTTCCGAGCAAACGTGATAGGTTCAAGGGCTGGCTTTAGTGCTGTGCCCCATCCTTTCCATTCACCTTTCAAATTATGAGATTTAGGAAAACCAGAACCATAAAGCCATGCAATCATGTCCCGAATTTCAAAGCCTGCATCTTCAATATTGCAAGCCATCCTATGCTGTGTACGGGTACCAGCAAAAGAAAGTAAATGTCCACCTGGTTTGAGAACACGCAAGCACTCACGCCAGATTTCAACACTCGGAACATCGTAATCCCACTTTTGCCCCATAAATTTAAGACCGTATGGTGGGTCTGTAACGATGCTATCAATAGAATTGTCTTGTAAGCCTTTCAAGACATCCAAGCAATCACCATGGAATAATTCAAAAGGCTGATTCATTCTGGACAGCCTCCATCATTTATAAATGGATTGTTCACACGAGCAATTGCAGCCATAGGTTCAGGTGACACACTATTACCTACCATATGGACCTGTTCAGTTTTGGTCAGTGCCTTTCCGTCATGACCATGCTCAATAATGTAAGAACCTGGGAAACCTTGTGCCTTGAATAATTCAGTAGGCTTGAGCATTCTTATGCAAATATCAACGATGACCCAAGGTTCACCCTTAATCCAAACCGTAACCAGTGCCAGCCTGTCTTTTGTCGTGATCGTATCTAAAGGATTGGTAATATCTCGCGCATCACCATTTCCGTAATAGTTGATTAAGAAAGTGGCGACACGTAAAGCACCATTTAGATTTGCTTGGCTTAAAGTTGCAGTGATTAATTGCTGTTGACTGCCTGTATTTGTAATAGTTGATACAGGTTCATCAAGGCTTCGACCATCTGTTTTATTAAAACCGCCATTGGCCTGCATCATGTATGCAGTAACAAGTCTGCGACTGCCTGATGTAGTGATGGTGCCTAATGGTTCAAGAATGTTGTCACAACCATCGCTCCAGCGTGGCTTATCTGGTGTGCCCTCCCCATGACCCGCATGGATCAGAATGGGAGCCACCAAACCATGATGCCCACCCTTTACTTGTGCGCAAATTGTGGATAGAGGCTGCTCAATAGACCAATTTCGTTGCTGGGAAGCATTAGCAAACTCAGTTAAAAATGGTGCAATGATTGGATCAACCTGTTTATCTGGCCCATTACAAGTTTTTAATGACCCCTGATTTAAACTCCCTGCTGAATTAACAAAAAATGGGCTTAGGTTATCAATGACAAACTTCTTTAATCCGCGAGCAATTCTTTTCAAAGTTGCATTTGCATACTTCTTATCAAAGATAGATTTCCCAAGATCAGAGAAGTCAATACATTCAGCCGCTGAACGCCATTTCTTTTGACCCAGTACAGGATTTTTAAAATGTGTAGGTTTAGGCCATACGATAGGTTTTCCATCACAACGAGCAATCATAAATAATCGTTCGCGTGTTGTTGGAGCACCAAAATCAGCCGCAACCAATTTTTTCCACTCGACCACATAACCTAAACACTCAAGATGACGAACAAATTGTCTCCACGTTCTGCCGATTCGTTTTGGATCAGGCACTAAAAATTGGTTGTGACGTGGCACATATTCACCAGGTTCGGCAACTCGATAAACCATTTTTCCGTTCACTTCAATTTTTTCTAAAGTGATTACGCGACCTGTAGCTTTGTCACGTTTTGCAATCAATGGCCCCCAATTCAGCATTTGCTTAACGTTTTCCATGCTGATAACGTCTGGTTTAACTTTCCCAGCAAATTTGGGAATAACCCAAGCTAAATCCCGAATCTCTTTTTTCCGTGGCTGTCCACCTGCGGCTTGTGAATGATGGGTACAGTCAGGGCTTGCATGAAACCACCCAACTGGGTAACCATCACAAATTGCAACTGGATCAACAACAAACACGTCTTGAACGTAATGTTTTGCTTGCGGATGGTTAGCCTCATGCATTGAAAGTGCTTTAGGGTTATGGTTTACCGCTGCATATACAGAAATATTTAAACCAAGCTCAAGGCCAGTACTTGCACCACCACCACCTGCAAAGAAATCTACAATAATTTTTTTAGCGAAATTTAATTCAAATTGGGTTTTAAATGTCTTTGAATAATCAACAAAACTGCTCATATCAACTCCCCATTTAAATTGAGGATAGTTAATGTTCCAAAATGAACAGCACCTGTATCGATGTAATAACAATTGTCGCGTTTACTGGGCTTTTGAATCAATGTATGGCCCATGATCACTGCATCAACACCTGTGACATGAGTGTATTGTTTGTTGTCAAAATCAAGACGTTCACGACCCCACATTGCCAATTCAGATGGATCTCGAAAGGTGGTTGGATTTTCATTAAATGATTGTTTAAACTCTTCCCAGTTGTTCTGCTCAATATGCCCATGAACAAAGCCAAACTTTTTGCCCTTATGACTTACTTCTAAAACAACAGGAAGCTCAGCAAATACTTTTGCAATGTTGTACATTGCCTGCCCATCTAATTGATAAAACCACTCTCCACCATTGACCACATGGCAGCGCTTATAAGATTCATTGTGCAGACCACCAATGCATAAATCTTCGTGATTACCACGAACTGACGTAAACCATGGCTTACCAAGAAGCTCAACACACTGGATGTTTTGTGTTCCACGATCCACCAAGTCACCAACCGCAACTAATAGGTCATTATCAAAATCAAAGCCAATTTCATTAAGTCGAGTCATGAGCAAGTTGTAACAGCCGTGAATATCTCCAACTGTGTAAAGATTGCCTTTGATTTCCTTATCCCAAATTTTTACTAAAGTCATACTGCACCGCCTTGAACCACTTTGAATTCAACTACCCACACCCAAGGGTTTTTATTCCACTCGTTTTGTCCGTAGATTTGTTCCCATGTGATACGAAAGTTTGTCTTTGCGCCAATGGCATAACCCATTTGAATTGCAGATGGGTGTGTTGAATAATCAAAACCCTCCGCTTTGGCATCCTCAGTAGTAATGTCTTGAACTCGCTCAACACGAATGTTTGTGATTTCAAGTAAAATACGAGAAGCCCAGCGTGGCATGTGAATTGATGGTTTCCACTTTTCCCCATCTCCACAATCATGAGATGCTTTATATAAAGGTGTACCATGTCGAGGACAGCCACATGGAAAATCAGCATGTGGACATTCATCTGAATCATATAGACGAAATGTTTCCCGAACCCAAAGCCGATCACCGATCTGACCATATGGGCACCAGTTATCAACTCTATATTGTAGATTTGGCTCACTTAGTGTGACATTGGGTCTGTTTCCGCACTCGAATTCTGCCTGATCAATAATCAGTTCATTTTTTACCACACGACGAGTCTGAGTTTTTTGTCCAGATAAAATTGCCTGAACCATTGCTGTGTTGAATAAAATCGGACGCTCAATCATGACTGCACCTCATTTAATTTCTTAAATTCGGCAATGACATCTTTCAGCATTCCTAATAAATATGTGTAATCTGAATTAGGTTTACTTGGTGGGGAATCCCACCACCAATCCTCACCTAGAATTTTATTTAAGACTTCCAAGGTGACTTTAGACAGCAAATCATAAAGATGCCCAGCATCACTAAAATTCAAATCACTGATAATCTGATAAGCATCTCGTAGTGCTTTTTTGCTGACCTCTCCACTCTGTCGTGCTTCTTTTAATTGGCTTAATCGACAACGCCCCACCCATTCAAAAAATTCTTCACCACTCTGGGCAGGGCTGGTCTCTGAAATTTTCGGAAAAAGCTTACGAAACAAATAATATTCATCACACTGAGCAATAAACTCTTTAAACGTACCTTGGCCTACATGACTGAAAAAAGCACTACCAGCAAAAAAATCAAGAACTATAGTAATTCGACCACCACCAGGGCTATATGTCGAATTCGGATCAACATAAATGAGTGCAAAATGTTCTTGATATGGTCCAATTTTTGTTAAGACAATTTTTTCAAGAACTGGGCTTTTTTCTTTAGGCAAACGCTTATTGGCAACCAATTCATTTGAGGTTGCCACACGCTCTATTTCTGATTCCCTATGTGCGCTTTCAGATAATCGTTTTAAATTCAGCAGGCGATATTTAAATGTTTTTCCAGCAATATTAAAAACCTTAACAACTTGAAAAATCTGGTTTGACTGTTTTTTAAAGACATAATCATTTACTTGATATTTCTGAACTTGACTCATGCTACACCATCCTGAATCACTACAAATTTGATTACCCACATAAATGGATTTGGCTTGTTTGTGGGAGTTGGATATTTGGGAACGACACTTATTTCCTGTATTTCAAGAAATAAGCGTGCGGCTTTGCGTGGCATTTTTGGTGCTGCTTTCCACTTAATCGGGCGACCTTGCCCGTTGCAGTCAAAGAATTTAACTTCGTTTGGATTGTCTGCCTTATATGCATATTGCTCATGCGGCGTACCACCAACATTCCTGATTTTTGTGCCAAATGCTTCACGGACAAACAGACGATCACCTACCTGACCATATGGACAGAGCACCGTTCTAACGTGCTGGGTATCAGGTTCATCACATGGAATTTCTTCCATAGCAATTGCAGGACCGCCCCAGCCAATAATTTCACCACCGCTTTTAGGCTTAACCTTTCTTCGAATCTGGAGGTTCTCACCACTTTGGATCACCTGTACTTCTTTAGGGGTTAAATCAATAGGACGTAAGCTCATGCAGCACCTACCTGTGTGCACCAGCAACTACAAAGATTTTTTCATCAGCAACAATACTGACCAATTGGGATGCAATTAGAGATGCCTCAAGCTGTTCGCAAAGTTCATCACTTAATTGTTGTTCAAAGCCTAAACGGGCTTTCCAATCTTCACGCCAGACCAGGTTATCTGGAGACTCAGCATCCAAGGCCTCTTGCTGCATGGTGAGCAAAAGTGCGATAGCTTCTTGATGGTAATAATGGATATTGGCAGTATCAGCACTGCTCTTTTGATGACGATTTTTCATGCTTTAGCACCTACTAAAGCTTGAAAATGTTCGTTATCAGCTTGTTTACGGCAACCTTTGGTTAAACGTAACCAGAGCAAATAGGCACCATCGGCCTGATGATCAAATGAAATGGCTTCGTGTTGATCCTCTCCATCTTCAGCAATTTTCTTTTGCTCATTGAAAAACTTGATCTGTTCTTCTGTACTTTTTGTAATCTGTGAATAAGAAAATGAATGTTCGCCAGAAATGGTACTTTCTGAAAACTCCACAGATTTATAGTGCTCCAATACAATTTGTAAATCTGAAATTGATACACTTTCGGCTGTGGTTTTTTTATAAGTGAAAATCCCTATAGCTTGTAATACCCATTTACCACCAACCCATAATGACAAGCTTTCTTCACGCGGATTCAGCTTCTCATAAGCATAATTAAAATGTGTTGCCTCTTTGGGTGCCTGATCAACAATGTATTGAATGGCCTGAATACTACCAAAACGCTCAATAAAGTATTGGCAAACAGCTACTTCAAGTGCCTCAATAGAAATTAGATTTCCGATGGTTACTGAATGGCAATAATATCTTTGCTCTAAAGAATAAAAACTAAAATCATCAGAGTTACCATACAGAATATTTAAAGCATGTTGAATTCCACCAACCTTACTTAAAAGTTGATGATGCGCATCCAATTCAACCTGGGTAGCCAATTTTTCAGTTTTAAGGAGTTCAGCTTTTTGCTGTTGTCTATACAACTCTGTTTCTGCAAGCTGAATATGCTTTTTTGTGTTCCCTTGTGGTAATTCCAGTTGAAGAATAAGTCCCGCTAAAGCAACATTAAATGAACCATGTATTGCAGCTATTTCCTGTCTTTTTTCACTCATATACTTAAGAATTAAGCGGTCATTTGCTGCGGTCATTTCAGCAATGATCTGCTTAAGCTCACTAAGCTTAAAGCTTGGGTTGCTCAAAGCCACCGCACTACCATCAGCAAAACCCAAACTGTTCGGAATTTCCGAATTGCTCACCAAACAGTGATTGCACTGCTCTCCAGTAGCCTTAAAATCCGTGCATTTGTCTGCACAACGATGTTCTGATAAAGTATTTATGTTCATTTGTACCTCGAAAAATAAATGAATAAACTCTTAACCGCTTCTTGCTCCAACAAGAGGCGGTTAAACCAAGCCCTCGCCTGTCAATTTCTCTATTACCCAAGCCTCTCCTTTTGTTGTGAACATCGGCTGTGAAAAGCCTAGTTCAGTCTGTTTTACTTCTCCTAAACCCTTGTCAATGAACCACTGTTGAAATAAGCGAGCACGCTTAACCCCTTTGTGGTAAACATCGAATTTGTCTAAAAGCTGGTTCATTTTTACTGCTGAAATTTTGATTTTTTGTGCTACTTGCGAAGCATTCAAAAGTGTTGAACGCTCAACAATCTTGTCGTAATACTCAACTTTCGGCGCTGCGAGCTCTAACTGACGTGCCTGGTTTGCTGCCAATTGCAATGCTTCAGAAAATGATTGAGGAATAACTGGTGTTTTTAATGCTTCCTCTAAAGCTGTCATGCGATCAAACACGGCAGCTTGTAATTCATAGCTATATGACATAGCCATCAAACAGGCTTCACGTTTTGGGAGGTTGTAGATGTACCGAGTGTTGTTATTGCCGTAATTTTGCGTTCCCAAAAATTTGGGAGCGTACATTTCTCCTAATACTTTCGGTACTTTCGCCATGAAGTGATCATGACGCAATATAGAGTCATCACCCGCTTCTTTACGAAATGTATTGATGAAATCAACAATCTCTATCGAACTCATTGTGACTTGATTAGAACCACCTAAGTTTTGCGCTAAATTATTCATAGCTAATACACCTCACCTACCCAATTCGAGCATTAAGTATTTTTTGAATACGTTGTATTCGTTGTATTCGTGGCACCACCAAAAGCTTTCGATAGATAATCATGCTGTCTTTTTAATCGAACTAATTTTTCTATGACTGCATCCCGAATCCATTCAGAGCGTTTTATGTCATCCATTGCCGCTAGCGCATCAATTGCGCACAGCGCCTCATACGGTAAGCGCGTTGATACTGAATCAGAGCGTTTTCCATCCAAGTCTAAAAATCCAAGCTCTGCTGCCTCTTGCATTTCTTCATTTCTCACAGTTATGCACTCCATTGCAGGGTTGATGGTTAGGCAAAAATATCTGGGCGCAACTCTTCTAATGGCACTTCACCATTACTTTCATTGCAGATTTTTTTTGATAATCTTGCTGATACGCTCCCGCCATAGGCGATTTGCAGTAAATTACCCTTGGTGGTTCCGCATTTTTTTGCAAATTTCTCAGTGGCATCATCTGAACCAAGTTTTTTTAAATAAGACAGCAAACTCGTAACTTGGGTCTTTGCTTGTTCAGTCTTTTGTATTGATGTCATAAATTACACCTAAATTCAGTTTCATATAATTTAGTATTATACTAATTTTTTTGCAAGCTCAGTTTATGTTTTTATACATTTATCTTTTTAGTTTTTTACTATTAAATCTAATTATGGATATCTCAAACATACGCAAAACCAATTTGATTAATTTGATTAACAAATTTGGTTCACAGAAACAGTTCTCAATCGCTGTAGATACGGCTGCTTCCTATTTCAGTCAAATTATTACTGGCACGATTGGTAAAAACGGCAAACCTGTAAATTTAGGCGCAGTTGTAGCTAGAAAAATAGAAAAAAAACTAAATTTAGAACATGGCTATATGGATAGCCTGCATGATGATTCAATTCGAGATGAGTTTTTAATTAATAATCAACCCCAACCAGCCTATAACGACAATTCAAGTCGCACCTCTAGCTCTAATCAGTTGAGCTCTGGATCACGTCTTGATAATAATGTGGCTCCAATAACAACAAGATTATTGCCTGTCCTATCTTGGGTGCAGGCGGGTATGATGACGGCAATGGAACCAGTAGATTTAACAGATGTCTTGGATTGGCAGCCCCCTTTAAGCTTAGATGATCCAGAGGGTTGTTATTACTTAAAAGTAGTCGGTGTTAGCAATTCGCCAGATTATATTGAGGGTGACTATATACTTGTTGACCCAAATATTTATGTATCGGATTTGATTTCAGGTGATCTAATTGTTGTTCGCGACAATACAAATGCAACTTTTAAAAAGTTGATCATAGAAAGTGATCAGCGAAAATATTTACAAGCATTAAACCCTGACTGGAAACCAAATATTATTGAATTTGAAGATGACATGGTGTTAGTGGGGCTAGTTATTGATGCTTCAAGGCCTCTAGGTGGATCAAGGCGAAAAAGGATAAGAAAAATTTAACCCTGATCCAACACACTGCATTGAGTAGAGAATGGAATGATTGATAAATTACTTACAAATGATGATATTAAAATCTTTGATTTATTGGGTAAAAACCATATTTTAATGATGTTTGCTGATCAAATTATTCAACATCATCCTTATGTTGCAGCATCAATTTTGCTTGGCATTAGTGAGGTATCTGATCAACATAATCCCATGATTAAGCAACTGATTACTTCAGACCACTTTGAAACTCCAGAAGTAGCATCTGAAGCCATAGGTATAGTGCTGAAAGGTTTTAATAGTGAACTTAAAAGGCTTGCCAAGTTAACTAGAAGCAACATGAAGAAATAGCGATTTAAGTTTTATTGGATAAATTCTCTATTAATTTATCTAGCTTTTTCATAAGGTATTCTCGGTTCACATTCCCTTTTATTTTAGTTTTAGCAAGTTGATCTAGTTGTTTTTGAAGCAGATCATCTATTTTTTGAAAAAGATCATCAGCCTTTTGATGACTACTATCCATATAAGATGTATCAAAACTATAAAAATCTTTCTGATGCTTAAGGATGTAATCAAGGTTAGCTTGATCTGCCTCAACCTTACTGTCTTGTAGCAAGATAAAGCGGCAACCCATGATACCAACATAGCTGCCTGCTGGAATAATGGCAACTTCACTTTCTTGTTCTTCACTCATCTCAATAAACTCCATTCAACCGAGACCAAGAGGGCTTTCTTTGTCTATTAAAGCATAAAATTAGTAATACTATAAAAAATAATTTAGTATAAAACTAAATTTAATATTGCTTTGAATTTAGTTTTATACTAAATTAACTTCACCAACAACAAAAACCTAAAAATTAGGTGGTGAAAAATGTCAAAGAAACCAACCGATGCACAACAGTTCATTGAAGATATTGGCGCTGGTGTTTTCGCTAAGCAGCTTGGTGTTTCAGTAACTGAAGTTGCGAACAGCGTCATCCGCACAGGCAAAGCTGGTGAAATCAATATCAAGCTTAAAGTCACCAAGCTTACGGACTCCCAGGTTCAGATTGAAAGCAAACTGCAATTCAACGAACCACTTGCAAAAGGTAAGCGTGTCGAAGAACACAACGAACAAACACCGATGCATGTCAATTTAACTGGTGATGTAACCCTGTTTGCAAACCATACAGGTCAACTTTTCCACGAAAAGAACGAAAAAGCTTAAAGCTTTTTCTTCACTGCCCCCAACCTTAATTAACTAGGATTATTAAATCTCATGTCATTAGAAAATAACGAAGCACCCGCAGTTGTTAAACATTGTCAGCCAGTGGTCAACATAATTCGAGGTGAACTTGTCGCAGTTCAAGATAAGTACAAACTTGAAGATACTGAAAAGTACCAATTTGGCCGTAGCCGCATTCGTGGCACATTTAGCACCCCTATTTTTGCAGACTTTGCAGATTACATTAAATCATCAGCAACTCCTGTGGATGCTAAACCATCTGATACTGAAACAGAAGTTGTTGATTCAGTACCTGTATTCGTATCACGCGACAATGTAAAAGCAGTTGCTGTATTGAATTACAACCAAGCGGGATTCGACCAAGGCCATTGTGACCATATTGCGACTTTACAGCTTGATCCAACAGTTGCGTGGAAAAAAATCAACGAGCTTAAAGGTCAAAAGCTGAACCAGAAAGCCTTTGCCACAACACTTGAAGATTGGGCATCTGTATTCCGTGCCACGACTGAAACTGGTGTGTTGATTCCCATCAATGAAGCAATCCATGCTGTCCGCAACATGAAGATTGATTCGACAGCAAAATCAGAATCATCTGTCTCAAATGTGAGTGAATCCCGTTCAACACTAGAGCGCATTGAGGCTGAAACTACAGCGGGTAAACTGCCTGCCTATTTTGAAATTGATGATACAGCCTACATTGGGCTTGATGTGAAGTTCATCAAACTCCGTTTGATTGTTAATGCCAATGATGGCAATCCAGTTTTTCAGCTTCAGATTGTCAAAGAAGAATTACTGACTAATGAAATCATTCAGGAATTCAAAGAAAAGGTTGCAGAGTTGTTACCTGATCAACAGGTCTTAATCGGTACTTTCCAAGCATAAACCCTAATTTAAAGGCATAAAAAAGCCCTGCTTTCTTGGCGGATTCAGGGCTTTTTTAAAAATCAGTATTCATTGCTGAACACTATGGAACGAGGTCATTATGGAACAAAAGCTCGCTCAAAGCAATATTACATTTAGTGTCCCAAATGTAATTCTCATTACTGCAATTATTACTGTCTTGGTTCTATTGGGAATTGGGATGGCAGAATTTCAGCCTGTTAGTTATCAGCCTGAGAAAAAGGAATTTGTTGCAGACACTAACCGTTCAACCGACGGCATCGTACAGCTTTCAATTACTTCAAAAAATACAGGGACTGGAATAGTCAATCTGGGCGGTTATTTCGTGTCCTTTGACTTTAAATTTGAAGCCCAGTTGAGGGATTACGGCCTAACTGAAAGTCATGATGCCGATGTCACAATTATCCGCCTGGATATTGGCAAAATCAAAAACACTGCAAACGGCGAATTTGTGGATGATTTCACAAATGATCAAGACCACAGGCAAATCAATGAAGCCATTAAAAACTTTATTGAAGTGCATCAATTGGTGGAGGTTCGCTAATGGCTACTTTGCAAGAACGAATCAGCGAACCGTTGCAAGCCTTTTCGCAACACCTTAGTCCAGAACAGGTTTTAGAGGCTCTCAGTAAAAACATTGGTATCGAATATACCGAAGTGGATACATCTGACTGGACTTTTATTGAGAAGAATTGCCCAGTATCAATTGCTGATATTTATAGCGGTTTCCTGAAATTCCGCTTCTCAATGAAAACTTTTGAAACCCAGCGTTTCAAAGAAAAATCTGCCAAATTCTTTTGTGAATATTTAAACAATGATGGTGATGGAAATGAACGCTATCGCCTGGGTTTTGAGAATCCCACAATCATTGTCCTTAAACGCAATGAAGATAGCAAACTGCACCACGGCCTGAAGAAAAGTTTTACCTGGGGTTTTTACCTCAATGGTTTTGACTTTTATCGTGAGCAAAACGGTCAGCTGGTGGATATTACTCCATCAGAAAAACAGTTTGAGAACTTGTATAAAGCAAGACAGGCCAAGGAAAGAAGCCGCAAAGCTGCCCACCTGGACAAAAAGGGTTTTTTTAAGGACCTGCCTCCTCATCAACGCAAAATTTTGGGTTAAGGAGATCGTCATGGGTAATGCAAACAACCAAGATAATTCGAATATGGCGTTATGGCATTCGGTCTGTATAACTGATCCTACGCAAACCACAGAAATTAAGGGTAAACCTTATAAAGGTACTTCACCTAAAGCTTACTGGTTGAT
This sequence comes from Acinetobacter sp. GD03645, assembly GCF_029845285.1. Lineage (NCBI taxonomy): Bacteria > Pseudomonadati > Pseudomonadota > Gammaproteobacteria > Moraxellales > Moraxellaceae > Acinetobacter > Acinetobacter sp. GD03645. Next base: position 46,742 of record NZ_JAOCLL010000001.1, read on the forward strand.
TCAAAGGGCCACTGAAACTTTTGGTCCAATTGGTCAAGGCTGGGGTGTGGACATCAAAGATCATGGCTTCCAGAAACTTGATGATGTGACTATTTGCCATTGGATAATTATTGTTCTTTGGTACATGAAAAATGGTCAGAAATGCTGTGTGGAACAATCTGGCGGGTCTAAGGCTATGTACAAAGCAAGTACAGGTATGGTTTATGACGAAGATGCTATTAAAAAGTCTAAAACCAATGCAACTGTTAAGGCCTTAAGTCTTTTAGGTTTTGCTGGTGATATTCATGCGGGCTACTGGAATGCACCTGGTTATCAACAACGTGCACGCGAATATTACTATGGTCCGATTAACAATGCTGCCAATGATACTCAAGCGCAGACCAAGCAACAGCCACCAGTAAATCAAGCACAAAATGTTCCTGATGGTGGACAGCAAAATGAAGTTGTTAGTAAGCCAAAACGTACTGAACAACAAATTTTTAACGATGCACTAAAAGCGATCTGCCATGCACCAGACACATCAATACTGGACGCAGCACTCAATCATTTCAAAGGCACTCAATACGAAAAGCCAATTGTAGATGCCTGTAAGAACAAAAAAGCACATGCAGGATGGGGTTGCGCCTAAAAATCCGCTGGCCTCCCCTTGTCTTTAATTTAAATAAATTTGGAAAGTTTAATGAACGCTAAAACTGATGTAACACCGACTTTTGTCACCCCTGCCCATATTCGGGCTGTTGTTAAGCATATGGTCGATACCACTGAAGAAAATCTTTTTGACGAGGTATCGGCATTGTTTGAAAAGCCATTGCTTGAAGAAATTCTTGAAAAGGTGCGCGGTAATCAAACCAGGGCTGCTGCAATCTTAGGCCTTAACCGTGGAACCCTACGCAAAAAATTGAAAGCCCACGGCTTAATGAAGTGAGTATATGACCATGGAAAATTTCAAAACACGCGTGAACAACAAAGAAGAAGAAAATATTGTGGTGAATGCTGCAAAAGCTTTGGGTTTTTACGCTAACGATAATTGGGACGTTAAAAACAGTGTTGGAGTATTCTTTAACTTCGATAATAAAGTTCTTAGCTTCACTTTGGATATGACATTCTATGAACTAAGTAATGTCCCAGAACTAACACCTGATCAACTCCAAGACAAAGTGATACTTCATCGTAATGATGTGAGTGATGCAACGCACTCAGATGGCTCTGGTAAAGCGCTTTATCTACGTGATGGATGGTATTTCTGGAACTTTAATAATGATCAATGGGATAGCTCAAAAAAATATCCTCATCTTTTGGGACGAATCTCCGATTTAAAACCAATCCAGAAACCACAACCTCAGACTGTTGCAGATATGAAAGAATGGCTCATTCCTGATGATGGCTATAAATATCACAAATGTGTCGAATCTCTATCTGGTTCAAGCTGGATTGAGATTCCAACAGGAAGTGAAGCGGCTGTTTTACTAAATCAAAGATTATTTTTTTGGAAAGATTCAGGAAATACCCATTGGACAAACTCCATTTGGAATAGTTGTGAATATACATTATCACCAAGTTACATGACACTGAATGAATTCATGGAAGAATGGGAGGATGCTCAAGTCGTTTGGGGAGTATTGCCAAAAATAGATAAAGAAAAAGCCAAACAAACTCCTAAAAGTGAAAATCCTACTATTGATACAACCTATACCCTTTTGGATGGTGAATCCGCAAGAAAAGCATGGGCTAATGGTTCAAAAATTCAAATCTCCCCTATTCAAGATATTCCTGAATGGGAAGATTTAAACGAAAAGACAGCTCCTTTAGATTGTTTTCAAAAAAAATGGCTTTTCCGTTGTAAGCCTCCCACCATAATGATCAATGGTACAGAACTCAAACCTTGGAATTCGATTCAAGTTAATTATGAAAATTTCCAGATCAAAATTGATTGTATAGACGGCGAATCAGCCGAACAGTCTTACAAGGCACTTCAGAAAGTTTTTTGTAACAAATCGGTCAATTGGAGCAATAATTAATGAACCATACTATTCTTGTTCCGCTTGGCTTATTCCGTGCAGCATGTATTGCGGCAAAAGATGATGGTGACTGGAATGATACCCGCAACATTGATGCTGTAGCAATTGTTAGAAGTCACATTCTAGGCACTGATGGGCGCATCCTGTTTTATTCCAAACTAAAGAATGTAGCCGATGATGTTTTCTTCATTATTCCGAAAGCCTATGCAGAAAGCTTTATAAAAAAAACAGAGTGTAATTCTGGCCTCAAACATTGCCAAATTACCTATGATACAGAATCGCAGACTGGACTAATTGAGATACCACACCATCATAATGCTTATGAAGCATTCAAGGTATTCTTAAAAGTTTCATATCCAGACTGGGAAAAAGTCATACCTAAGCAAACCGACTTTGCTGGCTTTGTACGTTTTGGTGCTGAATATCTAGCAAAAGTTGAGGATATTTGCAGTAAATTAGGTACTATCTGCTCCCCAGTAATTAAGCCAACTGGAATTGACAAAGCAGCATCGATTGAATTTTTATACAGTGATTTTGAGCATGCCAAGGCAGTTCTGATGCCTAGAAGTACTGATCCAGACTCATTACTTTTTTGTGTCGTGGTTGGTGATGGTGATCCCGATGATGAGGATGCTGAACAAATCCCTGCTGCATCGGCAGAACTGGCTTTCCGAGCTAGCCAGCGTTTGCGTAAAGACTTTATCTTTAATCCACGTTTTAAAAATGACCATGATGAGTTTAATGATGGGGCAAACTGGATTTATCCAACGGTCTGGAATGGTTCAAAACGAGATCATGCTGATCAAATGGAAATTACTGAAGAATGGTTTTCAAAACCATTAAAACGTTATGACAATCCAGAATTAGCAATCGAATATATAAATGCAGTCAATGACTGTGTTGAGTGTTATAACGGTGATACATCAATTACAGCAAACACTCCAGATGAAGTGACTAAATTCTTCACTGAAAATGAGGCATTGCTTAACAAAAAATTATGGTGCGTCAACATTCCTGAAGAACCAGATTCAGCAGCAATCCTTTTTCCTGTACCTACCCTAAAAATAGCGAAGCAACTTGTCTTTAGACTGAAAAAGGAAGCCAAACAACGATTCCCAAAAGTGGGTGAGGCTATTGCAGATAGTATCGAATATCAAGCATGGGACGGTACTGAGGCTGCACATGCTGAATATTTAAAACAACACCCCAATTGGTGGATTCAAGAAACTTTTTTGGAGGGTGGACAAAAATGATTAGCAATCAATATGAATCTAAAGGTTCAGGTTTCATTCAATGTGGACAGGAATTACCAATAAATGGTGAATTTTACGAAGTTCGCTACTTAAGTGATTTAACTGAAAAAGCCACAGAACATTTTGAAATTGCCATGTGTGTTGGTTCACTCTTTATAACTATAGAACCTGATCATCTCACAGGGCTTTGTTCTAAAACCCGCTTGCTGGACAAGTTTATAACTCATTTTAGGCATATTCCTAAATGTGGCACATTGGTGCCGCATTCAGAAACTGTTCAATCGGATTTTTCAGAAATCGTTGAGAACATCATCCGTGATGTGGCGGAATTGCCTGATCGTACCAGCCCTGAAGATTGGCCTGATGCCATGCTCGTAACAGCTGATGAGTTAGATGAAATTTTACAACGACATTTGAACATCAATCTGGAAATTGATGAGTGTAATCCCTACCCTTTCATTATCAAGGCTGCCCAAGAAATATGGTATGACAATGGAATGGTGAACCGACTTGAACCAGAAAGCGAAAAGTTAGAATTTTTGAATATCTGGTTAAAGAAATTAGACCAAAACCATTTAGCCAATATTGAGAAAATCCTTTCAAATCTTACAGAAAAAGAACTGGATACTTTATGTTGTGGTGAGGAAACTGAAGCTGAAAAGCTTGCTCCAACGGAGGTACATGAATTTTTGGATCAAATTTTCGATAGAGAATACGAGCCTAAACTCAGCCAGCCATTAAGTGAACTACCAGCAGATGTAGTATTACGTGACTCACCAGAGGCAGCAACTGAAATAACTATAACGGCTTGGCAATCAAGAAAAGGATTAATTTATCTTGATCAAAACATTGCTCGTTGGGATGGTTCAACTCACCGCCTTTGCAAACGGGGTCATCTAACTCCTAAACAGGGTTATTGTGAAATATGTGTTCCTCTTGATAACCAGGAAGAATATGCAACCTATCCAACCCAACAATGGAATGGTGAAATTCTATATTCCATGGCAAATGACGAGTGGCTGCATGACTCGGCAAGCGTATTCGCATTACTCAAAGAAAGTGGAAAATCAGCACAGGAATTAATGCTTGTCCTCACTGAACCTACTTTCGCCCAAGAAATTGATCCTGATGATTATTATGAGGGTGATTTACCTGACGGAATAACTGTGCCCGATGAAATTGAAACCGCCTTTGATGCCCTGAATGAAGCAATAAAAAACTGTAATAACCCTCTGTGCTATTACCCGTCAAAAATTGCTGCAATCATTGATATGGATGCGGTGAAATGAATATCGATGAGTTATATCCCAAAAGCCGACGATTTCAAGCTTTTCAATTGGTTCATAACTTCGTTAAAAAGCATGACACAACTAAACGTGATCTATCTCGTGCATTGGGGAATAACCCTAAGAACTTTGAACGAACGCTGGTTAAAAATTACTTACTCCACCATGGGGACTTAACAAATGAAAACTTCAACAAGCTTAAAAATTCTCTACAAGAGTTTGATAAGTTTATTGAAAACCATTATGACAAGTACCCCCATGACTGTATTGATGAAGTGATTGAAGCTTATATCGTGAAAAACAAGGCCCATAACACCCAGTCATTCACCAAAGATCAGGTAGCAGATTTAATTCAGAAGAAATTTAAGTACAAATCAGCTCGCTGGATCGGTGAATGCCTGGTTGTTGAGTCCATTAGGTGAATAAATGTTCATTGGTATTTACATAATTTCCCTCAAAAGCATTTTCTATAATGTCTGTAAATTAATTTTGCCAAAGATTGAGGAGCAATGTCATGGATACTGAAGTAGTAGAAGCACTATTAGAACTCGGACTAACTCCACTTGACTGGGTTGATGGGAGTCAATTCTCAAAACTCACAGGTATTAAAGAACAGAAACTGGACCATAGAAGACTAAAATGGCCCGAAAATCGCGTGTGGACTAAACAAGATGGCAACATTTATTTCTCGCTTAAAGGCTATAACTCATGGCTGACAGAGCAAGCAAGCGGACGTTACCTAGAGGAGTGCGCCTCAGAAATGGAGCAGTCCAAATCTACTTCGAGCGAAACAAAAAAACGTACAACATCACCGTCTCATTCCCTGCGAACAAGGAAGGTATCAAAGCAGCTTCTAAACTTAGAAGTGAACTGATTCGCAAGGCCGAATGGAATTTATTAACTGAAAAAGATATTGCTGAAGCACGCGGCATTGTTGAGGATGAAGATACTGTTATTGTGGGTGATGGTACTCTTTTTCAGGATTTAGCTCAGAAATACCTGGACTTTAATGAAACAGGTTTTCATACACGAAAAGGCTATAAAAGCATTTTGAAAAAACACTGGATGCGTCATTTTGCTTTAAAGCCTATCCATACAATTACCGAAGATGATATTAAAAACGCCATACTTAAGGAGGATTTTAAGACTGTAAAGACACTTAATAATTGCCTTACACCACTAAGAGGTATTTTTGAAATAGCCAAAAAAGGCAATTTGATAAAAGAAAATCCAATGCTGGATATTGAAAATCGAAAGTTGCAAATTGGCATACCTGATCCGTTCAGCCGTGCAGAAATGAATGCATTATTAACCTGGTTAAGTGAAAATCTAAAGGGAGATGAAATCTTTTATTATTATTACTTTGAAGTGGCATTTTGGACAGGATGTAGACCTAGTGAGTTAATCGCTTTACGCTGGAGTGATATTGACTGGTTTAATAGTACAGTCAGAATATCTAAAGCGCGTGTTCGTGGTATTGAGAAATCATCAACTAAAACCCATGTGGCCCGTGATGTTGTTTTAAATACTCGATCTGAAAATGCCTTTAAAAACATTTTAGCTCTGGGTCTCAATCAAGATTATGTAATGATCTGCCCAAATACCAAAGTGCCATTTAATAATGAAAAGGCACCACGAGTCAGACTACAAGCTGCAATGAAAGCATGTATGATTCGTCAGCGTCCAGCGTATAATGCCAGACACACATACGCTACAATGATGCTAATGGATGGACTGGTACCGATGTTTGTAGCCAATCAGTTAGGCCATAGTTTAGAGATGTTGGTCAAGCGATATGCAAAATGGATGAATGGCGAAAAGAACAAATTAGAGATTGCAAAGCTCAATACAAATTAGTTGAAATTGAAAATTTATAAACCCATGAGTTAATGCTTGTGGGTTTCTTTTTTTATGACAGGTTTTTTGACAGGCTTTAATTCAAAACTATGATATTCTATTCGATTATAAAATAACAAAACATTGATATTTATACATATTAATCGAATAGAGTCTTATAGAGTAGAGTTGTTTTAGGTTATGAGCCCGACGAGCTACCAGACTGCTCCACCCCGCATTAGGGAGTTAGCGTTATACGCCCATAGGCTGGATAATGCAAACTATTTTTAGAAATTTCACTTAATTATTAAAATAATGCTTATTTTAAGTACAAATTCAACAATAAATCAGCTTTTCTAGCCAGTTCAATGTACTTCAGCCAGAATTTACATAAATGATTGTGTGCTCAATAAAACAACTATTTTCTTATAATTCAAAATACTACAAAAATATTATGCAGTAAAAAAACTATTATGTAACAATATTGGAAGTTTTTTGATTTCTTTAGTGCCTCATGTCGCTCATTATTGGTATTGATCCTGGTTCACGTTTAACAGGTTATGGAATTATCGAAAAAGATGGTAATAAATTGCGTTTTGTTGATGCAGGAACCATTCGTACAGAAACACAAACCATGCCTGAGCGTTTAAAACGCATTTTTGCTGGTGTTGAGCGGATTGTTAAATTTCACGGTCCAACTGAAGCTGCGGTCGAACAAGTGTTTATGGCACAAAATCCTGACTCTGCCTTAAAACTTGGTCAAGCACGTGGCGCTGCGATTGCAGCACTGGTGAATTTGGATTTAAATGTAGCGGAATATACTGCCCGTCAAATTAAACAGTCTGTGGTGGGCTATGGAGCTGCTGAAAAAGAACAGGTACAAATGATGGTAATGAAATTACTCAATCTCAGCATTCAACCACAAGCCGATGCTGCTGATGCGCTTGCTGCCGCCATTTGCCATGCCCATGCTTCAGGAAGCATGAGTAAAATGGCAGTATTGAATGCTTTAGGCGGAATGGCGCGAGGGCGGAGTCGTTCTAGTAGTCGAAGACGCTAGCTTATTGATTTACGACTTTATAAATCATTTCCCCCATTTCATGTGCCTGTAAACCTCTCATGCCATTCTCAGCGAGTAAGTCTCCTGCCTGTGCATGTAGACTCACAATTTCATGCAATGCGATCTGTTGATGAAACTGGGCCTTTAAACTGGCAATCATCCCTGCCAATACATCACCCATACCCCCTGTTCCCATCCCAGGATTACCCTGTGTACAGATAAATAGTTCATCTTCTAAAATCAGGCTACCTGCACCTTTCAATACCCATTGTCCTGCATATTTTTGTTGCAGTTGTTGAATTGCAGTGATTCGATCTTGTTCAATATCAGCAGGCTTGCAACCTAACAAAGTCGCAGCTTCACCTGAATGTGGTGTTGCATAGACATGCTGATTCAATTTTTGTGGATGCTTTGCCAGAAACCAAAGTCCATCCGCATCAAGCACGACCTCTAAGTGTGAACCTTGATTGAGTAAATCAAACCATTGCTGATAAATCTGTTTTGCCCATTGATCTCGCCCCAACCCCATACCAAAACAGACAGCATCCACATGGTTTAATAAGGTTTGGATTGCATCTTGATCCAGTACATTAATATCCCGCACCATAATGTTTGGTGAACGCGACAGAATCGCTTGATGGTGTTTGGCATGACAGACCACGCTGACTTTTCCAGCACCTGCATGAAAAGCGGCTTCGGCTGACATGATCACAGCTCCACCCATATCAGCATGACCACCCACCACCACCACATGCCCATAACTGCCTTTATGGCCAAAAGCCTGACGTTTTGGTAAAGCGATTTTTTCAGGGGAAAGATAGGCGATTGGTTTTAATTCTACATCAGTTGGAATCAGGCTGACTAAATGTAATTGCCCGACATATTCCTTGCCTTGTCCAGTAAACAGCCCTGCCTTATAACCTAAAATGGTAAAGGTTTGATCTGCTTGAATTGCACAGGGTACAGCCTGACCTGTATTGGCATGCAATCCACTAGGGATATCGATTGAAACTTTTAAACCAGTTTGTGCATTAAAACATGCAATAACAGTTTGCCAATGCTGATCAAGTACTCGGTTTAAACCAATGCCAAATAGGGCATCAATATGACAATCAACCTCTCCTAACCTCTCCTTAAAAAGGAGAGGAACTTTAGGGATTATATAAGGTATTGAATACGTGGAAGTCTCCACCCTATCAGGGGGGAGATTTAGAGGGGGGTATGGAAATCGTTGAATATTGACTTGATGCGCTTGTGCATATTCATAGGCTTGTTTTAAATCAGGTGATTGACCAAGTTCTGTTGCATAAACAGTCACCTTAAAGCCATGCTGTTTGAGAAAAGCCGCAATATAATAGCCATCACCCGCGTTATTGCCCTGTCCGCACCATACCGCAATTGTTTTAATATTTTTTTGTTGAAACTGTTCAATCAGTTGTTGGGATATTGCCCACGCCACTTGCTGCATCAAGCCAAGTGATGAGTTTTGCTGAGCAAACCAGCGTTGCTCCCATGCTTGTATACTTTGACTATCATAAACTGGGCTATGGTAAACTACACCTTGCATCTTTTCCCCCTAATATTGGTTTATGGCTTCAACCACTTCATCTCACAGCCCCGCTCAAAAAACACTTGATAAAATCAGGCTACAACAGCTTGATCCTCAAGAACTTAAAGACTGGATAAAAGCACAGGCTTTGGCGTTGGGTTTTTCTGATTGTGTCATTGCCAAACCAGATGCTCAAGATCAAATGCCGCGTTTTAAAGAATATTTAAAGCGTGGCTATCATGCAGATATGCACTATTTGGAAGAAAATCTGGAAAAACGTGCTGATCCCACTTTACTGGTGCCAGGTACAAAAAGCATTATTTGTGTGCGAATGAACTATCTTGTGGCATCACCCAAGCCCCGTTATGTACCATTTGAACCAAATTCAGCCATTATTGCGCGTTATGCACGTGGGCGTGATTATCATAAAATCATGCGTGGACGGCTTAAAACCTTAGCCACCCAAATCAGGGAAAAAGTGGGCGATTTTGAATCACGTCCTTTTGCCGACTCAGCTCCTATTTTTGAGAAATCTCTGGCTGAAAGTGCAGGTATGGGCTGGACAGGCAAACATACCTTGCTCATCCATAAAAAATCAGGTTCCTTTTTTGTTTTAGGTGAATTATTCACCTCGCTTGAATTGCCTTTTGATCAGCCTGCGACTGCACATTGCGGTTCATGTAACGCCTGTATCGACATTTGCCCAACCCAAGCGATTGTTGAACCTTATATGCTGGATGCCAGAAAATGTATTGCCTACTTAACCATTGAATATAAAGGCATCATTCCAGAAGAATTACGTTCAAGCATAGGCAACCGTATTTTTGGCTGCGATGATTGTCAACTGATTTGCCCGTGGAATAGTTTTGCCAAAACTGCATCCATTCCTGATTTTAATCCCCGTCATGGTCTAGATCACATCAGCCTACTGGATATCTGGCAATGGGATGAAGCGACTTTTCTTGCCAATACTGAGGGCAGCCCAATACGCCGTACAGGCTACCAATCCTTTAAGCGTAATATTGCAATCGGTTTAGGAAATGCGCCATACTCGGCTGAAATCATAAGCCAATTGCACGATGCAAAAATGTGGCACGATGAGATCGTCAATGTACATATTGACTGGGCAATCCAACAGCAATTGCAACAGGCGACAATACATGGCATGGAAAAATGATGCTTTTTGCCCTTTGGCTTTGGCACGATTTCTGTATGATGAATCTCAGTGTTTGTAATCAATCATCATGGATATAACAATGACCTTACGTAATGACTGGACTCGTGATGAAATCCAAGCTTTATATAATCAACCCTTTCTAGACTTAGTATTTGAGGCGCAAGGCGTTCATCGTCAGCATTTTCAGGCAAATACTATACAGGTCAGCACCCTGCTTTCAATCAAGACAGGTAAATGTCCAGAAGACTGTAAGTATTGCTCGCAATCAGCCCATTATGATTCAAAACTAGAAGCGGAAAAACGGATTGCGGTGGATAAAGTCATTCGTGAAGCACAGGCGGCAAAAGAGTCTGGTTCTTCCCGTTTCTGTATGGGTGCAGCATGGCGCAATCCACATGAGCGTGACATGCCTTATGTATTGGAAATGGTCCGTGAGGTGAAAGCGTTAGGCCTAGAAACCTGTATGACTTTGGGGATGCTAAACCAGTCTCAGGCAGAGCGTTTAAAAGATGCAGGCTTGGATTATTACAACCATAACCTCGATACTTCCCGCGAATATTATTCACATATTATCAGCACCCGTACCTTTGATGACCGTTTGAATACGCTTGACCATGTGCGTCAGGCAGGTATGAAAGTCTGTAGTGGCGGGATTGTCGGTTTAGGCGAAAGCCGTAATGACCGTATTGGTTTACTGCATGAGCTTGCAACCATGCCTGTTCACCCTGAATCTGTGCCAATCAACATGCTAGTCCCGATTGAAGGCACACCACTTGCCGATGTTGAAAAGCTGGATGTAACCGAATGGATTCGTACCATTGCGGTTGCGCGTATCATTATGCCGCACAGTTACATTCGTTTATCTGCGGGCCGTGAGTCACTCAGCGACTCTGATCAGGCATTGGCATTTATGGCTGGGGCAAATTCACTGTTCTCTGGCGATAAACTTCTGACCACCCCAAATGCGGGTGAAGATAAAGATCAAGTCTTGTTTGCCAAACTGGGTTTAACCGCAGAAAAGCCGAAACCAACTGTTGCAGAACTTTCCATTGATGCCATGAGTGCATAGATGAAAAAGCTGTTTCATGAAAGTGGAACAGCTTTTTTAAATTTTATTCAGCATTTATAAGTTGTATAAATTCATGATAATAAGGGCTATTTTTTAAATGCTGGTGTCCTGCTTGTTCTGCATGACATTTGATACACAACACACGCAAATTTTCAGGACGATTATCAGTTTTATTACAATTAAGATGATGCACATGCAAAAAACGCTTTAGACTGGATTGTTTAAGTTGTAACTGGCATTCAGCACACACCCAGTCTTGTTCTTCCCGAATATTTCGACTGATATTGTCCCATTCTGCAACATAATCATTTTGAATTGTGGTCGAAAGTAACTCATTGGCAGACACATCCTGCATCGGACTCAATAAATCTGTAGCAAGCTGACGCTTATTCTGTAATAAACGGTCGAGTTTAATTTCAAAGGTTTCAAATTCTGCACTATAAATTGAGGGATAATACACAAAAACTTCTTTTTCCTGACCAATACGATAGGCTCGGTCAGTGGCTTGATCTTCTTTGGCTGGATTCCAACAGCGAGTATAATGAATTACATGATTCGCTTTTTGCACATTGACCCCAAAACCCACCGCCACAGGTGACATAATAATCACATTAAAACCAATAGATTTTTGAAACGCATCTATTAAATGCTGTCGGGTTAAACCTGTCCCACTACTTGCAGTATCACCATTAACCACTGAAACATCCAGACCAAAATATTCTTTTAAATAACGCTGTAAATAAATTTGAATGGCACGTAATTCAGTAAAGATAATTACTTTTTCATCACGAGATTTAATTTGTTCTAAAGTTTGTTTTAACCATGCCAGTTTTGGTGACTCACTACTCGGCTGTTTTGGATCAATTTGCAATGGGTCAGCGCAAATTTTCCGCATTTCATGTAAAGCACTCAACATAGCTTGTCCACGATTTTCATCTCCTATATTTTCATATTCACTGGTCATATTTTCATATAATCGTCGCTGCAAAATTGAAATTGGAATTCGTTTACAATCTTCCATTTCAATTTTGGCAGGTAAATCTGCCACATCAGATTTCATCCGCCTTAATGTCTGTGGCTCAATCAGTTGTAATAATGCTTTACGTTTCTTTTCATCCCCCTCACCAATCGGCGTAGCATACACTTTATTAAAGGTTTTTAATGAATCCAATAAACCTGCCTGAATAAAATCAAATAAACACCATATATCCCTTAACGAGTTTTCTACTGGCGTACCCGTACAAGCAATTTTAAAATCTACTTTCATGGCTTTAGCTGCGGATGTCACTAAAGCATTTGGGGTTTTAATCTTTTGGGCTTCATCACAGATCATCATACCCCAATGTTGTTGCCCTAAAGAAAATTGTAAATCCCTTAATGTTTCATAAGTCGTTAAAACCACATCAGCATCATCACACCAGTTTTTTTCTAAAATATGTTTAATACCCTTTTCCTGAATTAAATCTAAAGGAATATTTTTCATTTTTCTAGATTTTACTTCATTACCATATAAACTAAGTATTCGCCCAAAATCCCGACTAAAGAAGCGTTCTGCCTCATTTCTCCAGTTTTGCAATAAAGCAACAGGTGCAACAATCATGACAGGTTTTTTATATTGTCTATATTGTTCAGATTGTAAATATTCACCAATAAAACATAATAGCTGTAAAGTTTTACCTAATCCCATATCATCAGCAAGTAGACATCCATTAATCACAGGTACAAACTGATGCAAATGCTGTAACCATGCAATACCTTTTTCCTGATGTGGTTTTAATTTAAACTCGCGTTGTCTAAAACTATCAGGTAATCGTGGCAAAGGTGAATTTTTAAAGTCAAATTTTAGGACTTTCTCTCGTTCCTGAATATACTCCTCATCTTCAAGATTACTTTTAATTAAAAGAATAGAGGGTTTTTCTCTTTTCTCAGGGGGTTCTACAGGCATTTGTTCTTGTTTTTCTGTTGGGCTTTTCTGCTTTGCTAGATAATCCTGTACCCGAATTTCAATATCCTTAGCATCAGCCAAACTAATCGCCTCATCCAAATAAGGTAATTTGACCTGATTTTGTTTTTGTTCAATCGCTATTTTTAATTCTGTTTGTATTTCCGTCAGAATGGTTTCACTAATATGTGGCTTCAATGATTCAAACTGTTGTATTTGTCGTGATATTGGTAACCATATTTCACCACTAGCACTATTGACAATACTATCTGTAGGTGCAATACCAATGCCCTGTACACGATCAGAATATGCTGATAAATCCAGAATTGCATTTACAATTTCTGCATCCTGTTGTTTATGAATACTATCTAAATCGGCTTTTAATTGTTCTAATTGTTGTTTAGCATTTTGAGTTAATCGAATGTGATAACCCACCCAGTCAAAAGTTAAACTATCCTGTTGTGTTGCATCTATATATTTAGAAATAAAATCATTGGCATGGTCTACATGATATAAATCTGAATAAATATCTGAAACATCCTGCTCCGTATTGGCTTGTAAGACTATTTTTGCTGATTGAAAGTAACCTTGTTCATTATATTGGCTATTTAAAGTTAAATCATAATCAAGAAATTCTGTTTGCTGGCTAATCTGTTGCTCTAAATCTGCTTCATCAATCACCTTAGCAATATCTTCATCACTGAATATTGCTTGTGGATTTTTAATAAATTGTCTAGCTCGCTCACCTTTTAATTGTCGTTTTGGAATCTGTTTAATTTCATTCAGTGCCTGTTTTACTGTATCCTCAACCACAATATGTACTTGTCCACCATTGGATAAAGATACTGCATAACGCCCCTGCACCTGATGATATTTGTCAAATTCTTTAAGCCAGTTTTCAGGTACATCTTCAAATATTGGTTGAATTTCAATTCCTTTTTCTTCTACTCCCTGCTGATCATCAAGTTGAATTGGACTGAGATTCAATTGTAGTTTTTCAGGACTAAGGACAATGGTTTTATCTAGAAAATCATCCATTTTTGCCTGACTTTGTATAGCTAGTTTACGAATTTTCCCCCAATAACGTTCATTTTCCTGTCTGGTTTTATCCGAAAGCTGGGAAAATGCTTTAATTTCCTCTACCAATTGCCATGTTTTTTCCGCCAGTAAATATTTTTGTCCATTAACGGTTAAAATCGCCCCCTGACGCTGGATATTGGCTTGTAATGCTCCCCCCTGTTGATTATTCCAACCTGAAATAAAAATAGAAAAATCGCGGTCGGAAATACTATTTTTACTTTGAATACTCGGTGAGAAATTACAATTTTGTGGCAATTGTAATAAAGGTAAAATATCCTGATAGTCTTCATCCTGTTGCAAATCAAAGATATTTTCCCACGTTAAAATATAACTTTGACTATTTTCATCCAAATAAGCCAAACCTTCCTGATTTAGCCCTTGCCACAAATAATCACTTGTATTCTGTGGGCTATTTTTAGGATAAAATAAACCTATTTCATTATATTGTAATGGAATTGATACAGATTCTACTTGATCCTGACAAGGATAATCTTGTTTTGATTGTCCAAGTAATTTTTTTAAAAATTCAAATGCCATACAATATTCCTTAATTTTTTATCTTGCCAATTGATTTATTCGATCAGTATAAATACCTAAATAACGTAATTTTCGGTCAAAGTTTCTTTCCCAATCCCCTCGATGAGTGAGTTTGAAAGGACATTTCACATAGTCATCATTGCTATAAGCAGATTCAACACTACCTTGTTTTAAATCATTTAAAGTAATCGGTAACCTTTCTCTTCCTGCAACTGGATTTTTATTATAGAAATAGCAGGCATTACCAGTCTTAGAAAACTCAACAATAAAAATATTCTCTATTTGTAGAATAAATGCATTGGTCGGTGGTGAACCACCATTAATTAGTCCATAGCGCCCCTTATTATTCCGTAAAAACTCCTGTTTCTTCGCTTGTTTAGAGCTATAATCATCTTTATATAAGAATATCTTAGAACTACGAATTTGTTTAACAAATTTTAACCAATATTTAAAACGCTCTTCATCTGCATTTTCTGCAAATGTCACAAAAAATGCTTCTAAATCTGCATGAATAAACCATTGTATCACCATTTGTTTAGTATCATCTTTAACGAGATTCCAACCTAAGTTATTTTTATTTTGAGGGTCATCCCAAATTTGTAAAGCCTTTGCTTTTAATCTATTATTTACTTCATAAGATTCTTGAGTTTTTGCATAACGGTCTAATAGTTTAACCAGAATATCTGTTTGATAACGCTGAAAACGTTGTTCTGCCATATCTAATAATAAATCAATTTTTTGCTTAAACTGTTTATCATTAAATTGACACATTTGATCTAGTGCTTGAGTAATCAAGTTATGCCAAAACCAACCATATTCAGGTATTTTCAAACTTTCAGCAATATTTTCAATTTCTCTACTATCAGAAAGAAACAGTCCTATTAGACTTTTCATATTATCATTATTTGAATAATTTTTAATCAACAAATTTAGGGAAATTATATTTTTCTTATTAAAATTTAGTTCCAAACTTAATAAAATATCAAAAATATTTTTACTAACAATGATTTTAACAATTCCTGAATTATCACAATTAAAATTCATTATTTTTTTCAGATTATCTGGTTTTGGGAAATTAATAAACTCATTAAACAAAACTGCTATATCATATAAATAATCTTTACTCAATACTTTTTTAAACTTTGCCATTCTATTTTTTATCTGTGTTTCTGTACCTTCAAAGTTTAACTGTGAGTTAAAATTATACCCAAGGTTTGTTAGCAAATTTAACAGTTCATTCTCCTTACATAATATAAAATCTTTAAATATTTTAGCATTTTTCCCCATATCATGTATCTCATTGAAAAACTCTATATAATTATCCATATTATGTTTTTTAGTACACCCTAATTCTTGGCTTAAAACATCATGATTATTGTTTTTTATTATAGATAATTCTAAATTCTCATCCATCATCTTATCACCTAACAATTCAGGATAATGATTTAATATTTTCATCCAAGGTTTAATATTTTGCATATTAAGCTGTGTTTTTTGTTTATTATTCAGCAAAATATCTCTTAAAACTAGCCAATTTTGACCAATTAGTGTTGTTTTTTTTGTTTCTTGAGCATCTAAAGAAAAATAACTATATAATAAAGGATAATATAAACTGGGCTGACTGACATCAATCTGACCTTGAGTCATATAGTGCAAAATCTGTGTCCCTCGTTCTAACCCAAGTAATTTATTTGGTCGTGTTGGATAAACTTGACATAGACCCCATGTAATATTTCGCCAATCTCGTTTTGTTAAATCTTCAAGATTCTGTTTTTCCAATTTTTCAATGGCTGTTAAGATTGCATCTGAACGAGGTAGTGCAGCTTTAGCAGGATCAAACCTCTCCTCTATTTTTTCTTTCACTTTGAATAAATGTATTGGTCGAGGTAATTCCCTTTGTTGTTGCTGCTCTAAGATGTGACTTAATGCCAATTGCAAATCAAAAATATAGCTCATAAATTTTACCTCGCAAGTTGGCAATTTTCGATCACATTACTAATAAAATGTGGTTGTGGTTCAGCATCTTCTTTTTCCTTTAAACCATAAAACTGTAACCGCAACTCGACACGCCTAGACTGTTCTTTAGTTTCTTTGGCATTATTAAAGGCAACACCACCTGCAAGAAATAATTGTTTGACTTGTTGTTGTTGCTCATTTTGTAAAGTTGAATTGAATAATTTTGGGTCTAATAACAGACACATCACCCATTCCGAACGGCGTAAGCTTAGATTTAGATTATATAAATATGAACCATCTGTATCAGTAAACCCTTCAATCACCACTTGTTTAAACCATTTTTTCCCCGTTTCACTATTGGCAACATCTAAAATAATTGGAGTAAGTTGTCTTAGTGCATTTTCGCCTTCAATATTTAAGCGATAATCATTATAAGCAAAACGCCCTGCTTCACCAAAATTAATCCGATTATCTTTACAATTGACATTTACTGATAAATCTTTTCCTTTTACTTCGGCTTTAATAGATTCACAAATTTCTAATATTTCATCTTTTCTCCGATCTTCAGCATACATAGCTTCATTGACTTTTTGGGTAACTACCATCAATGATACTGCCATGACCACTAAAAATAAGGTCATTAATGCCGTCATTAAATCAGCAAAGGAAATCCAAAATGGTTTTTCCCCCTCTTCTTTATGTTTTTGTGGCTTAGAGCGATGACCAAACATAATGTATCATCCTCATATACGTCTTTTAAGCTGACTAACCGTAGAATCTATGTCCTCAATCACATCAGTTAAACCGCTGGTTGCCTCTTTTAATCTATCTATACTTCCAGATAATGCCTTATCATATTCACCTAATGTCTTATTTAATGAGGTACTTGATGCATCACTAAATGTCGTAAAGTTATTGGTTAATACTTGATTCACATGCTGCAAATAATGCTGTACATCTTGATTAATCTGTTCAAATTTACCCATTAATATTTGCATGGTTTCAAGTGATTTTTGGCGGTATTCACCTTCTTGTTGTGTTTGACCCATTAAGGTACTAATAGTTTGCATAGCAAGATTCATTTTATTTTGCGTATCAAGAATTGCTTGACTACTTAGATTAAGTAAAGTTGTGGTATCATTTGCTTTACTAATTAAGGTTGTAATGGCTTCCTGACCTTGCATTAATGTTTGTCCTGCTGTACTAAACCGTTGTGCAGCACTATCCATTTTGTCCGCACCTAAATTCATTTGTCTAATGTTATCAGTAGTCGTATGACTTAACTCAGTAATATTTTTACCTAGCTGATCGAGTAAGATTTCCATCGTAGCATTGACTTTACTGACACTAGAAGAAATTCCTGTAGTTGCCTGTGTTCCTGCATCACCAATATTTGTAACACTGCTTTGCATCGTATCTAAAGCATCTTGTATTGCCCTAGTCATTGAAGATTGTTTACGTTCTATACTATCCAGAATTTCAACCATTTTTTCCTGCAATTTTTGACTAGATGCTTCATTTGTTACTTGCATCTGTTCAATAAAACCACTAAAAGCTGTTTGTACATTATCATTGGTTGTAGTCATATTCGATAACATACGTTCTGTTGAATTTACACCAACTTCACTAATATTTTTGACACTACTTTGCATCGCATCTAAAGCATCTTGGATGGCATCAGTCATTACAGATTGTTTCTGTTCAATACTGCCTAGAATATCAACCATTTTTTCTTGTAACCTTTGGCTAGATTCTTCACTAATACTACCCATTTTTTCAACTAACTGGCTAAAGACAGTTTGTACATTATCATTGGCAGAGGTCATACTCGATAACATTTCTCGAGTAGAATTTACCCCAACATCACTAATACCTTTTATACTGTGCTGCATTTCTGACAAAGCCTTTTCTATTACCCTTGTCATATCAGTTTGTCTTTCTTCAATACTGCCTAGAATCTCAACCATTTTTTCCTGTAATCTTTGACCTGATTCTTCGCTTGTGGTTTGCATTTGCCGAATTAAACTTGCAAATCCTGTTCGCATATCCGAGATAGTCGTAACCGATTGTTCCATCATCTCAGCTAGACCTTGCATCTGCCCACCAACTGTACTTTGCAACTGATTTGTAAAGGTTTTTAATACTTCGGACAACATACTATGTACAGCTTGACCTTGATCTTGTGATGCACCTTTGACCACTTCTGCAATTTGTTGTAAGGGTTGTTGCAGTGCCATCTGAATGGATTGACCAAAAGCATCTGCCATTTGCTGATTTGATTCAGCTTGTATAGCTCGATTTTCAGCAATTAATTTATCTGCCATCGCCCCCAAACCATTAATAATGGCAGGCTTTAAGTCATCAATTAAACTGTCTTTAATATTTTTAATGGCCGTTTCAGTGGATTCTACCCGATGCACCAAACGATCTAAATATTCTTCACCAATGTCATCCGCATCAAATAACTTGTCTATTTCTGTAGTGAGTTGTTCTAAAGTCGCGTAACATTCACGTAACCACGCTTTTTCTTTCCATGTAATTAACATCGCAATAAAAATTGCCAATCCAGAAGCAATAAATGCAGCCATTACACTTTGCAATAAAGCTTTTAAACTTGCCTGAATATTCGCTGGGTCACCTGCTGGGTCAAATGACCATAAACCAATAAATAAACCTGAAAATGTCGCAACAATTGCCAGCCCTGTAATAATCCCAGGTAAATGTTTATAAAAATCGACTTTTAAAGGGGTATCAACCAGGGTGGACTGTTCAAAGAAATAACCACTCGGTACAGTTGAACGTGTACTCACCAATTGATTTTCACCATCTATTTGCTTATAACTATCGTGTAAAGTCTGGTGATACATCTGCCAAGCATGGGTAAATGGCGTATCCTTAAAATATTCAGTTAGATTCTGCTTAAGTGTTGATGCTAAATATTGATGTTGAGTATTACTTTTCACTTCATTTAAAGCAGCGTCAAGCAATGCTTTTAAATTTTTTGCAGGTTTCCAATATTTTTTAAAGAATCCAACAAATAGGCATCCTACAATAAATAGCATGACTACAACAGGAATCCAGTGTAATATTTCCATCACATTCATCAGCAAATATGCCCCATAAAATAAAAATCAATGCGGCTAAGTGTAGCAAAAAGTGATTATCTTGACATTTTTTATCAATAGAAAAATATTTCAAACGTCAATATACGTCGTCTTATTATTCCAAATAGACTATCTTTATAACAAAGTAGATTCAACTTAACATCTTGTTATAAAGCGAATTTACAAGGTATCAAGTTTTTGCGTAATACGAATACGCCGATTTTTTAGATGCTTGGCGAGGGTATATAGAATTGCACTCAAAACCGCAACCAAAAGGATCATACCCCATAGAACCACATTTACGATTTGTGAAACACGCTCTGCCTGTTGCGCACGTAAATCCAGTGGTTGTGTCAAAGCGGTGATACTTTTGCCATAAAGTTGCTGCTGCATGACCCATAACTGCTCAGGTTTAAAATCATATTCTTTAAACTGAACTGGGTTATTTTTTTCAGCATCAATCAGTTGATTAACATAAAAATTTGCTGTCTTTCGATCAATGGGCTGATGTAGTAAAGCGACTTGGGCCAACACATACGCCTTTTCAGTCGATGAAATATTAGCTTGCTGCAAATCCTGCGCAATCTGGCTTTCAACGATATTGTTCTCATAGCTCATCCATTGCTGATAAGCCTGCTTGGTTTCATCTTTCCAGTCATATTGCAAATAACTCAAACCTGACCACAGCAGAATAAAGGCAATGACCCATGCTAAAATTCGCTGGGTCCATGCCTGAAAGCGACGCTGAAAGAATCTAAGCTTTTTCGCCCAACTGACTAGTAAAAATGCGCCAATAAATGAGACAAATATTTTAAGGAACAGCCAGCCAAACCAAGACAACAAATTGAAAAAATAATCAACAGGCTGTTTAAAGGGAACGAGTTCCTGCACATGATAGGGCAAATCCAGCGCCTGAACATGCACGGAAAGATCAAAGAAACGATAGATAAACTCTTTTTGCAAAAACAGGGATGCAATGATGACAACCGCCAATGTGCTGGTCAGGAAAAACCAGATCATCAGGTGACGTTGGCGTTTCTTTAAAATATCTAAACGCTGATCAATCGGCTGTACACTCAAATCGTCTATGGGCGACAATGATCTTTCCTCTCAATATTACTAATTCAGGTTTTTCGGGGGATTCTGCCCGCTATTTTCAAGAACCAAATGATTCAAACTATCCTGTAATGCACGCAAACGTGTGGTTGCTTCAGCACGTTTCTGCATCCCTTCTTTCTGGATTTGAATCACGTCGTTTACTGTTTTAATGAGGGTGTTTTGTACGTGTTCAAGGGTTTCCACATCAATGACTGAACGTTGATTCGCTTTGGCCGTATCGACTGAGTTCTGATGCAATAGTTCAGCATTACGGCGCAGTAATTCATTGGTGGTATCATCAATGGCCTTGGCAAGTTGTACACTATTCTTCTGCTCCTGCAATGAAATCGCCAAACTAATCTGGTTTTTCCATGCAGGCAAGGTAATGTTTTTGATGGCGTAAAACTTATCGACCAGCATTAAATTATTCGATTGAATAATCCGAATCATCGGCAAAGTTTGCATTGCCGACTGTTGTAAAACTTGTAAATCACTGACTCTTTTCTCAAGGTTATTGCCCAAATGATTCAGGTCATAAATCTGCTGTGTGGTTTGCTGATCCTGTTCTTGCGTGGTTAAGCTTGAAATTTGCTGCTGGATGTCCTGCTGTTTCAACTGCCCCGCAGCAATATAAACACCAAGTTGTTTATATTCATCCTGAACCGCATCAAACATCTTGTCGAGTGTTCCCACCCGCGCCTTAAGGCCTGATTGTGAGCTTTCAATCTCTTTCACCAAGACATCAATCTGTTCTTTGGTGGTATTAAAATGCTGGTCAAAACTTTGCTTGGCATTCTTAAACCTGCTCAACAATCCACCAAAGAAACCTGAGCTTTTTGACTTGTTTAAAATACTGGTAGTATTCAACTGCTGCGCGACCTGAACCACTTCATTGAGCTTTTGGCCTGTTGTATCAAGGTCTTTGTTTTGAACCAGACCCAACAACTCATCTGTATAGGTTGCTGTTTTATTGGCAATGTTTTTACCGTATTCAGCCACCACAGTGGTACTGATGTCTGCAAGTTCTTTATGCGCATCCATAACCTCGGCAAAGTCCTGTGGCTGCAAGCCCAACTCTTTTAAGTTAAGTTGTTCAAAACGCTGTTCCTGCCTAATTTCAAGTTCGCTGGATGATTTTATAAGTTCTGAATCTGACATGATATTCCCCTCTTATTTCTGTAATGATTTTTTCAGATTTTGGATTAAATCTTCTCGGCTTTTGTCTAACTGCTCAATGGTCTTTGATGAGTTGGACTCACGACTTTGCTCTAGATGATAACGCCACGCTGGAATCAACACCTGCTGCGCCTCTTTAAAACGGTCTAAAAGGCTAAAAGATAAATGCTGTGACAACTGCATCTGTTTCATTGCAATGTCATTGCTGGTCTGTAAAGTTTGTAATGTATTGATCTTTTTAGATAGACGTTCAACAAAATGATCAAGTACCTGCTGTTTACTAAACTGGGGATATTCTTTTAAAAATTCATCGGCAGCCTGTATATACGCCGCCATCTGTTCCCTTAAACCCAGAGCCTGCTGCAAACGTGACTGCGATTTCTGAATCTCAACCTGTAGCTTTTGGCTTAAGTAGTTTGCCTCACTGATTAAACGATCCAGGTCTTTGACATATTTGACCTGTCCAGCATCATATTCAACATCAATCCCCAGCCATTTTTGCAGTGCATTAAATTTTCGCCCGCCCACATAATTTTTTGAGCGTGACAGTTGCTGAACAATCTGGGTAATCACTTCACTGAGCTGCTGGTTTAGCTTTGGATCGACACCATTCAACAGGACACTTTGCGCCTGCACCAAATGATCTGCATAATGATTTAAACGATGGGGATCACTGATTAAAGGCAATAGATCATTACGCTTAATCGCCAAGATATGTTCTTGATTCAGTTCAAGTTGCGATAAAGGGGTCAAGTCGAGCGGTATCGTCATATCAATAGAAAATAGTAAGAACAAATAACTTTGAACATTTCTAGTTGTAGCATGTTCTTACTATTTCGCATACTTAAATGTTGTTATGATTTTTAAGCATTTCACTTTATCATTTTTAAAAACTTATGATTTTTGCGGAAGCGCATAGGTCCCAATCACATGCGCCACTGGTTCCTCATCACCTACAGAATATAACCATACTTCCCCTGTCACCAAGGTTCTGCCAACTTTAATCAACTTGCAGACTGCCCTGATATCCCGTGTCCCATCTGGCCTGCGAAAGAAATTGATATTCATGTTGGTGGTGACCGCCATTTTAACCAATCCCAAATGTCCAATAATTGCCACATACAGCACAAAGTCTGCCACCAGCATCAGGGTTGGCCCAGACACAGTCTGACCAGGACGCAGGTCATCCTGATCCACCCGATACAACAATTGCGCCCCTTTAGGGGTAATCTCTTCAATCGTGTTCTTTCTAAGTGCCTGTGAAAATTCCTGAGCCAGAAACTCAATGATTTCCTGTTTATTCGCTGCCATATCTCTCAAAACCTATAATGCTACAACCTATCATCCATTTCAGTATTTATACTCAAGGAACAGAAAGTAACCTACTTCTCTTGAACAAAAACAAGGATCATCAAGTTTTAATCTGCTTTTGCTGAAAGCTCATTCAACACTTGCCAATAAGTTGGTGGTTCAGCAACATGACCACGCTCACGTAACATCTGGTGCATTCTTGGCAACTTAAAATAAGGCACTGCCGCCATCAAATGATGCTCTTTATGATAGTTGACATGAATCGGCGCAACCAAGGCACGCGCAATGTAACCTGCCTTAGTGGTACGTGTATTGGTTAAGGCACTATTACTGGTTTCCATTCCTGCATGTTCCGCCATGGAACGAACACGTAGCAACAGTGGGAACGGCGTTACATAGGCCAATACCCAAAGCGCATAGAGTTTGGGATGTCCTGCTGCCCAAAGTGCCGAAAATAAAGCGGCATTGGTGGCAATGGCCCCACCGCTGTTTTTTATAAATGCCTTTGGATAATCAAACCAGTGTCGTCCCTCTTGAGAAATCCAGCGACGGTCATTGGAAACCGTCCATTCCATTTTCTCAACGTCCATCAACACACGCCCAAGCGCAAATTTAAAACCAGTCACGCCCGATAAATCACGCATGAATTTACGCATGAGTGATTTTTTAGTGGTTGGAAACCCTGTGACAAGTGATAAATCTGGATCATCCACTGTTGATGTTTTACTGTGATGGCGGAGATGATGCTTACGGTACTTACGCAGGTCATTCCAGACTGGGCGGGCACACAACCAGTCGGTTAAGGTATCGTTGAGCCATTTGGTTTTAAACAGGCTTTGATGTGAAGCATCATGCGTAAGGATAGCCAATGCCAATTGACGGCCAGCCAAAATAACTAGGGCTACAATACACATTAGCAACTTGCCCCAGTTTGGCAAATATTCCCAAAAGCCAGCAACAGTGGCAAAGGTTCCACCAATCACCGCCCAGGTTGATAAAACAGCCCAGCTACCATGCAGATCCGATTTGGCAGTCAATTCCGTGATTTCTTCGCGTGTGAACAAATCACTAATAGCCGTACGTGTGTTCATATCCTATCCTGAAATTTTTGTATTTTTATAAAACTACATAACTATTCACTTTATTCTAAATCAAGTAATATTTCTGTCAATAAATTAAAATTAAATTTTTAGTAATATTTGTAATTGGTATTTACACGACACTAAGTTCATAAAACTTGCGCCACAGTTCCAAACCTGTTTGATCCAGTTGTTGCACACTCAGGGCAAATTGCTCCCTGAGCTGCACATCAACAAAATCCTCAGGTAATAAAGGATCATTCATGAGCAGAGAAATTGTCTGGCGACCCAATAATAGCGATTCCCGCGCGGCATCCTCCAATGAGATTCGGTCAACCGTAGCCAACCATTTCTGAATCATTTGGCTATATTTCTCATAGTTCTGGTTGAGTGTTTGTGTTGACCATAAAGTGAGAATCGTTGCCAAAGTCGTTTCATCAAAATGACTAATCTGGCAAATCTTGGCGGTCATTTCCAAACCTGAAGCTTTCAACTCGGAAAAAAGATGATCAAATGTAATCGCCAAATTGTCGGGACGAATATAAATCCCCTGCTCCAATTCCTTAAAGCCAAAACGTTTTAATGCCCGTTCACGACGGTTCAACGCAGTACGGTCAACTCGTCCCAGCTCACCTGTAAAAACCGCAAGATATTGATGCGTCCATTTCTTGGTCTGCTTAATCCCGTTCTTACGGTTCAGCATCACATTGGCCCATTCATGCGACTGGACTGTGAATTGATAGACCCCGCGCTCAATCGCCTCGATCACGCCATCACCCGATAGACGGGTTACGGCAACACGGATACTGTTTTCACTAATCTCAAAAAGCTTGGCAGCAATAATAATTTGTTTAATTGAGATCTCTCGACCTTGTAGCCCTAAAAGTAGATCAATAATCAAGTCTCGGGCATTCATTTTAGCTATTGTCATCTTATGCTAGAACCAGTTTTAAAATATGAAATATTGGAAAAATAAAGAAAGGAAATTTTACCCGAATCCGCCTCTTTTAACATCTCTGCAAAAGAGACGGGTTTCAATTTTAAAGGAAAATGAATAATAAAATCACGCCAAGCACGATACGGTACCAGGCAAATACACGTAAGGTATGACGCTCAACAAATTTCACCAAGGCACTCACCACCAGTAATGCGGCAATAAAGGCAGCAACAAATCCCACCGCGATATTCAGCATATTGTCCTGTGTCAGTACATTGGCATTACGAATAAGGTCAAAGGTTGCCGCACCCAGCATGGTTGGCATGGCCAGAAAGAAAGAAAACTCCGTCGCAGCTTTACGTGATAGGCCTGAAAACATTCCTCCCACAATAGTGGCACCTGAACGTGATGTCCCTGGAATCATCGCCACACACTGCGCGCACCCCACAAGAAAAGCCTGTTTATAGGTGATCCTGGTTGCCTCTGTGGTCTTATGCTCAAACTTGATTGATTCCACCCAGAAAATGATAAGGCCACCGACAATCAAGGCAACTGCCACCACAAGTGGGCTAAACAAAACACTCTTAATGAAATCAACAGCAAACACCCCAATCATCACGGCTGGGAAAAATGCAATCAAAACACTAAAAGCAAAGTGTCGTGCCTCTGAATCACCACTAAAAAAACCTTTTAATAGATCAACAATTTTTTGGCGATATAACCAGCAGACTGCCAGAATTGCCCCAAGTTGGATCACGACTTCAAAGACACGGCCATCGTCTGAATGGAAGTCGATCATATGACCAAATAAAATCAGGTGCCCTGTACTTGAAATGGGTAAGAACTCTGTCAGCCCCTCAATAAACCCTAAAAACAACGCCTTTAAAATTTCAATGTGTTCCATAACTTACTCGAAAGCACCCATATAAAATTCAATAAAAAAATTAACGGCAAGCTTACCTTGAAATAGGCATTTTTTATGTGATTGTCACGTAACGTTTTTAAAAATATGGGGACTTTTAAAATTCTAGCCTGACATGCTGTTAGATATAAAAATTTGGGAATTTATCTTAAATAATCATCAAGCTATTTTTTTTCTGCATTTGCTCAACAACTTCACGGGTATCAAAGCCCAGACGCCAGTACAGTAGTTCTAAAACGTCCAGCTCATCCTGGGTAATGATTCGGTCACTCCATAGGCATCGTTCGGCAATCGCTAAAATATTGAGGCGATCACGCAACAATAAACCTGAAACATCATTCAGGATTTCAGCCAGATCTAGTGGCTCATCCGAAATATCAGCATAGGTTTGCAACTCTTCCTGTGTAAGAAGTTCCTGCAAAATCCGTTCACGGACCTCAAGCTGATTTGGACTGTTAATTTGCTGTACATGCAGCAATGCATCAATCAAATGCACAATTTGCGATTTCACATCCTCAAAAGCTGTGGGCAAATGTGCTGGCATCAGGTTCAATTCATATTTTACGCGTTCCAGCAATAGTGCATCCAGTAAGCCAACCTCACCATCCTCCTGAATAATACAGGCCAGTTTGGTTAAAAACTGACGTGCAATACTGGTGGGCATATGGCCAATGTTCTTGCAGGCATCATGGAAAATCTGCACATGAATCCGTCCATCCAGATTTAACAATGCATCCACAATCGCATGACTCACCGCTGCATCCTGTGGAATAAACTCACGGTACTGGCGGATCATCAAAATCGCCACCATCACTTCCCTTGAACCTGTCGCGGTCTGCATTGCACGCTGAATCAGTTCAGGACGCTTTTTATTTTTCCGCATCTCTGGATTGAGTGGCTTGATCGCATCATTCAAGGCAAAGCTAATCGGTGATAAGCGTAACAACGGCAAAGGTTGTGGAGAACTCCAAGCCATAGTGATATCAGTAGCTTCCTCTTCTAAAGAACGAAATAAGCTAAATAAAGGTCGATTGCGTATTTTTCTTAAATTTTCTAATTGCAAATCCTGTAATAAACTTGGATTTAACTCATAAATTCGATCTTTAATACTTGGATGAATATTCAGCCAGCTTTGCGGACTCAGTGAGTTGGCAAAGCACATATGCGAAATTGACTCAGAGTATGCGCTGTGGATTTGGGAACCTGAATGATGCACATAAATTCGTAGCAAGGTTTGAATATTGGCGTTGTTGTTCATCAAACGCATGGTTTTCAGGTCATTGCGAAAGGTTCGTCCACTTAAGGTGAGATACTTGATTAAACGGGTGATCAGGATACCCAGACTACCAATCAACCAAATCACTCCACCGATTGCCACAAAAATGGTCTCAAATTTATTACGGTACGAGGTTGCATAGGGATTGTAACCTGCCTGTGCGAGCTTGCTGCCCCATTGGCTAAATGTGGTCAAACCACTATATAGAATTTTAAGTTTGGTATTCTCAACTGCTTCACCTGATAGAATCTGGTTAAACTCATAACTCAACAGTCCATAAAGCTCAAGTTCATCCAGATTCTGCAAGGCACCCCAGGTCAAGATAATCACGATATCCTGTGACCTGAAACCAGCGGTTAACGCATTTACCCCCACCTCATCAGGCAATACATACACTGCGGGGGTATCAATCACAAAGCTGCGTGCAACCTGTTCCACAACTTTTAAAGCGGTACTTTCTTCAGGAGTACTTTCATCAAACACCAAACGGCGTGCTTTTAGCTGTTTTGCCAGAGAATGTCCGCCCTCGCGCAGCACATATAGTTCAGCACTGACAGACCAAATCAAGACAAAGAATAATAGGCAGATAAAATAAGGACTTAAAACATGCCACCAAATTGGCTGGGTATAATCAAAGAAATGTACCACCAAACCCAAAATTAAATTGAGAATAAAGACAGTCAATGCCATGGCAAGCAGGCAAAAGCTGACTGACCATGCAATATTCTTATTTTCAATTAAATAATGGCTCATTTCTTTCAATGTAAATTTTCCTTATTACATTGTTTCTGTCAGAGGCTCCAGCGCCTCCAGTATCATAAAATAAAAAAGCGGGAAATTCCCGCTTTTCTAGAGATTAAAATGCTTACTCTTCCTTAATCCCTGTTAAGTCCACTGAAGCGGCATCAATATTTACATCAATGTAGCCATCGGCTTTCTTTTTTGCTGTGTCATTACGTTTTTGCTCAAGTTCAGCAAGGTATTCCTTGTCAATACCACCCGCCACATAAACACCATCAAAAACAGAGCAGTCAAACTCTCTTAAATCAGGCACCTTGCTGGTGCGAACCGCATTTTTCAAATCTTCCAGGTCCTGGAAAATCAAACGGTCTGCACCAATAATTTCACGGATTTCCTCAACAGTACGCTCAGACGCAATCAATTCAGACTTTGCTGGCATATCAATGCCGTACACGTTTGGATATTTCACCATGGGCGCAGCGGAAGCAAAGAATACTTTTTTTGCTCCTGAATCACGCGCCATCTGAATGATTTCATTACAAGTGGTACCACGTACAATCGAGTCATCCACCAATAGAACATTTTTGTCCTTGAATTCAAGTTCCACAGGGTTCAGTTTCTGACGAACTGACTTTTTACGCTGCTGTTGACCAGGCATAATAAAGGTACGTCCGATATAACGGTTTTTCATAAACCCTTCACGAAACTTCACACCCAGAATATTCGCCAACTCCAAGGCAGAGGTACGGCTGGTATCAGGAATTGGAATCACCACATCAATATCGTGTTGCTCACCCCATTCTTGCAGGATTTTATGGGCAAGTTTCTCACCCATTTTCAAGCGTGCTTTATATACCGAGATTCCATCAATCGTGGCATCTGGACGGGCAAAATAAACGTATTCAAAAATACAAGGACGATATTCAGGATCAACTGCACACTGTTTTGAGAATAACTGGCCTTTGCTGTCAATGAAAATCGCTTCACCTGGCGCAATATCACGCTCAATCTTAAAGCCAAGCGCGGTAATCGCAACCGATTCAGAGGCAATAATATATTCAGTGCCCTGTTCCGTTTCGCGTGAACCATAAATCAATGGGCGAATCCCATTTGGGTCGCGGAAACCCACCAGACCATGACCTGTAATCATTGCCACAACGCCATAGGCACCCTTACAGCGCTCATGTACACGGGAAACAGTATGAAAAATGTCTGCTGGTGTCGGGTTTAATGTGCCAATTTTCTGTAATTCATGTGCAAACACATTCAACAGAACTTCCGAATCGGAGTCGGTATTCATGTGACGCAAATCTGTCTTAAACAGATCTTCATGAATTTCTTCGGCGTTGGTCAGGTTACCATTGTGTGCAAGGGTAATACCGTATGGAGAGTTCACATAAAATGGCTGCGCCTCCGCACTACTGGATGAACCCGCGGTTGGATAACGAACGTGTCCAATCCCATAGTTACCCAGCAATGCACGCATATGACGGGTATGGAACACATCACGCACCATGCCATTATCCTTGCGGAGAAATAAACGCCCTTGATGACAAGTGACGATTCCCGCTGCATCCTGTCCCCGATGTTGCAACATCGTCAAAGCATCAAATAACATTTGGTTCACTGGCGATTTACCGGCTATCCCAACAACTCCACACATAGCAACCTCGCGACAAGCTAGGAACGGGGTTTAACCCCAATTAATAAAAAGGATTTTTCGTCGAATGATCAGAACGCTGATCGACCGCAGCACGTTCTGACTCGTCCATTTCGGTTGAAGGGCGATGTAACAAGGCACCTTCAGATGTCATTTGATGTAAAGCTTGATTTGCAGCATCTTTAGAGATTTCTGTTGCTAAAGGTGCATAGGGTAATAGGATTTGTACAAATTTGGACTGTTTCCAGTGTGGCGAGCTTTCCACCCACGGACCAACACCCTGCATGGTGACCAAAACAATCAGTAAACCTTTCAGGGAACCAAATGCGCCACCTGCTAAACGATTTAATGGGCCCAGTTTCAAACTTTTCAAGAGGCCATTCAGCAATGCGGAAACAATCCAGGTACACACCACAATGATCAATACGATAAAAGCGAAAGCTGCAATTTTTTGCACGACAGGGTCTTGGCTTAGGCTGCTCATTGCAGGCGCCAATATAACGGCGTATTTGGCCCCCACGATCAATGCGAATATCCATCCGACCAAGTTCGCAAAGGCTTTGATAAATCCTTGACGCAAACCGTTCAGCCCTCCAATGAGCAAGATGATCAGAATAATGATATCAAGCGTGTTCATTTCACACTGTCATCGCATTAACACACTCTTTAACCAATGTTGGGCCAGCATAAATCAGCCCACTATACACCTGAACCAAGCTCGCGCCTGCCTGTTGCTTTGCCACAGCCTGCTCACCCGATAGAATGCCACCCACCCCAATCAGTGGAATCTGGCCATCCAGCACTTCGGCAAACTGGCTTAAACATTCGGTACTTTTCTCAAATACTGGCGCACCCGACAAACCGCCCGCCTCATTGCCATTCGGCAGGTTTTCCACACCATCACGACCAAGTGTGGTGTTGGTGACAATCAGGCCATCAATCTTGAACTTCAGTAATTGCACTGCAATAAAATTAATGTCTTCAGGTGTTAAATCTGGCGCAACCTTAAGTACCAAAGGAACATAATGCTGATATTGTTCCGCAAGTTCCAGTTGGCGACCTTTCAAGGTTTGTAGCAACTCTGTAAGTGCATCACCACTTTGTAAACTGCGCAGGTTCTTGGTGTTTGGAGATGAAATATTGACAGTGATATAGGATGCGTAGTTATAGACCTTTTCCAGACAGATCAAATAGTCGGAAACAGCATCCTCAACAGGTGTATCGGCATTTTTACCAATGTTGATGCCTAGCACACCCTTGAATTTTGAGGCTTTTACATTTTCAATCAGTTGCTCCACCCCGTCATTGTTAAAGCCCATGCGGTTAATAATCGCCTTTGCTTCAGGAATGCGGAATAAACGGGGCTGGGGATTGCCTGCCTGTGGGCGTGGGGTAATGGTACCAATCTCAATAAAGCCAAAACCCAATGCAGCCAATGCATCAATGTGGGCACCATTTTTATCCAGACCAGCGGCAAGACCAACGGGGTTTGGAAATTCAATGCCCATACATTTTACAGGTTTAGCGGCAACTTTCTGGTGCATAAAGCCAAGTTTATGCGCTTTATCAAGCATGGAGAGTGTGAGTTCATGTGCACGCTCTGGTGCCAAAGTAAACAACAAAGGGCGGGCCAATGAATATAACATACCAATCACAGTCTACTGATTTTTCAAGTAAGCGTATTATAGGCATAGGCTCCACAAAACGCCATGCTTGGCAGAGAGTTATTTTCAGCGTCTACTGAACTGTTGCCGTTAATTTAATCTGCCCCGCATTGGAAACCATGTCCATTTTTTCAATGCTCAACCCCATCTGCGACAGTTGCATTAAAAAGTTGGCCAGTACCGCATAATTCTGATGTTCCGCAACAATTTGGATCTGCTCCCCATTTTGCTGCGAGGAAACCGCCAACCCTTGCTGCTGTGCTGTACGCTGGATTTTATCCGCCGCGGAAAGCCCAAGATCATTGGCAGGCTTCATGGTGGCCGCATTACTCTGCATCCAGACCGTTAAATCCTTGAGCTCATTTAGACGCTTTTGTTGCTGGTTTGCCAAGGCATGCATTTTCCACAAAGCGGAACCAACAATCACAACGATTAAAAAAACGGTTGTGAAAACCACCATCACGCGCTCGCGCACTGACAGGCTCTGTAAATATTGATTCAGCGCCTCAGCTTTCTGATCAAGACTATTTTGTAATTGTGTAAACGCTTTCATTATTTTACTTTGACCATCCCAATCGCACCGACACTATCCGCCTGTACATTTCCGAGTTCCGCCTGAAAACCCTGCTGATTCAACTGCTGTGCCAATGCCTGCAAGTCATTTGCCGATTTTGCCTTTAACGACATTGCCAATGTTGAAGCATCATAACTGACCTGCTGGGCGACAATTTGTTTCTGCATCAGGATTGGCCCTACCCGACTGAGCAAAGACAATGCCTGAGTATCTCCAAGCTGGCTCATGCGTAACTGGCTTTCAAACTGGCTTTTAATATTCTGCTCAGTCACACGGGTATTTTCGCCAAACCAATGTTTATATTGATCGATCGCCTGTACAGCAGTTTGATCTGCTACCTTTCTCAGCTTTGACCAGCGCAAGGCATCATAACCCAACTGCACCAGAATCACTGCCAATAGAATAGCTGCTGCGGCTTTCCAGTAGCCTGACCATTGTACATCGGCATTTTTTGCCTTTGGCAACACATTAAATGGATGTTGCTTTGGTCTTTGAAGCTGCTCAAACTGGTAGCTAAACTCGGTACGTTGATCTTTATCAGATGCTGTTGCCAAAACATCCAGTTGGCCTGCACTGAGATTGGCAAATTTATATTGCGTTTCTGGGGTCTGGAATTCCAGAAATAACCCTAAATCATCAACCGAGTTACCTGACCAGACATTTTCCCTCACCAGTAAATGGTCATACAGATTCACCAGCACCACTTCATTCTGTTCTGGCTCAGGCAGAATCAGAAAATCAGGCAAGAAAGCGACAATCTGGATCGGTAAAAGGCTGAGTGCCTGCTGCCAAGTTTCAATGGTAAATTGCGCAACACCTAAAATATTGAGTTGATCATGCTGAAAATGATGCACCACTTTCATCTGGTCAATCGGCAAGCTCACAAACTCTTCTAACAGATATTTAATGCCCTCCTGCCCCAATTGCTTGTAATGCGCCTTTGTCATGGGTTGCTGCAACATTTGGGCATTGCGGCTTGGAAAATAGACCACCGCCTCTTTTCCACTATGCGCTTGCAGGTCCTGAATGAGTTGTTCAAGACTGTTTGCCTGCAACCAGTTTTCCCCAGCCGACCAATACCATGTTCCATTGGTTTCGGGCATCCATATATACAGCATCGGTGTTCAGTACCTTTATCCTGTTCAGGATAGATAAAATTTATATTGTTGGTGTAAAACGGTTCTTTTGTGTTGATAAACCATTCGCAATCACTGCCTGATCATAAATACGTGCTTCGGCCAATGCAAATGGATTAAAACTTTCATGGGTCAATTGTTCCGCAATATGTGCTACTACATTCATGTGGCACACCACCGCAATCGACTCGTATGGAAGTTTCGATAACCATTCTATGGCATCTTTGGCGTTATCATCGGGTTTAATTTTATCGCAGATTAAAACAGGAATTCCCTGAAAATGTGCCTTGATATGTTCTAGCGTTTCCTGCGCGCGCAGTAATGGACTGACAATAAAAACCTCAGGCTGAATCACATCTTTGAGAAAATCCCCTGTTTGCTCAGCCTGTTGATGCCCACGCGCTGTGAGTGGGCGCTGCATATCATTTCCATTCACTGCTGGAGACGCTTCACCGTGACGAACTAAAGTGAGTTGCATAATCATTCTCTAATTTTTTTCTTGATTCAAAGCATAACAACTTTGGATGACAATTTTTTGATTAAACCTCATGATGAGGTAAAACAAATTCAACATCGCTACGATGGCCATTTTTCATTAACGACAAGGCAATAGTCATTGGCGGTGCATTTTCAAAAATCACCTCATACAAGGCATTGGTGATTGGCATATATACATCCAGTTCCTGTGCCTTGGTACGCACCTGCACAATGGTGTTGATGCCCTCGGCGGTTTGTCCCAGTTCTTTAGTTGCCTGATCCAGTGTTTTACCTGAACCCAGTGCAAAACCAATCTGATAGTTACGGCTTAATGGGCTGTTACAGGTGGCAAATAAATCACCCACACCTGACAACCCTAGAAATGTCAATGGATTGGCACCCTGCTTCACCGCAAATCGGCTCATTTCAGCCAAGGCACGGGTTAAGATCATACTTTTGGTGTTTTCACCAATGTTATAGGCAGCACCCATCCCCATTGCAACCGCATAGATATTTTTTAACGCACCGCCCAGTTCCACACCATGCACATCATCACTGCCAAAAACACGGAACAATGCACTATGCAAGGCATGTTGCACTGCATAGCGAACCAGTTCAGATTCACTGGCAATCACTGTACCCGATGGCATACCCGCCATAATTTCTTTTGCCAGATTTGGCCCTGATAGAACCCCATAAGGCACTTCAGGTAATTCTGCGCGGATAATATCACTCATGAAACTAAAGGTTTTAGCTTCAATCCCTTTGGTCAGTGAAACGACTGCCTGCGCACTAATAAACGGTGCAATTTTCTTCAATACATCACGGAATGAATGACTTGGAATCGCCACCAAAATAATGTCACGATCACGTACAGCCAATTCCAGATCAGAAACCGCACGCAAACCTGTTTCCAGTGTGTAATCAGGCAAATAGCGCTTGTTGATATGCGTTTGATTGATTTCCTCAGCAACAGCCTCATCACGAATCCAGATCATGGTGTCGCAGCCATTACGCACAGCCAGATTCGCCATCGCCGTACCAAAACTCCCCCCACCCAGCACTGTAATTCTTAATGCTGTTTTCTGGTCTACAGCTACGGGTTCAACCAAATCACTAAACTTCAACTCTGTCATTTTTTATCCTGAAACAAATTTCTAATCATTCACAAATAAGATTTAGGTGGCCTGCCATACTTTTAAAAAGTCCTGACTCTCTATTTCGGCACGCGGTGCAATCGCTTTGGCCGCAGTTCCCACATAGATAATACCTGAGATCAAGTCCTGCTCCTTTAGGCCCAATTGCTGTTTTAGCCAGTTAGACTCAACCACAGCACCTGAACGCCACATACTGGCAAAACCTTGTGCCTGCAAAGAAAGCAGGAAATTTTGAATGGCAGCGCCTGTACTTAAAATCTGTTCAAAATGTGGGACTTTTGGGTGATCCTGAATGGTGGTTAAGGCCAGAACCAGCAAAGGCGCACGAAATGGATGTTGCTTGACGCGATCCAACTGTGCTGGCTCGGTCTCACCCAAATCGGCCAAAGCCTTTGCCAAGTGCTCACCAAAAGCGGCACGCTGTTCAGGCGTCACAACCACAAAACGTGTTGGTTTTAAACGATGATGATCGGGTGCGGTAAGTGCGGCCTGTACCGCCTTTTCAAGTTGTTGTGTATTCGGCGCTGGTTCAATAAGTTGTCCAATCGATTGACGTTGATGAATATTATGATGAATGATTTCTATTTTTGAGTCCGTCATTGAAATAAATCTAACTAACACAAGGATTGCGCTAGATTAGCATAATCTGAATGATTTCCACCACGTCCAATCCCTGCTTAATCATTAATTTGAGAAATTTAACAGAGCATCAGCACAAACTGTACATAACCTGCAAAAGCATTCAAAAATTCTATGTTCAAATAATACAATTCTGTCGTAACTTGAGAACAAGCAATGAAAAAAACTTTTATTATGTCTTTACTTGGCGGTTTGGCACTTGGATTAACTGCATGTGCATCCACCCCAACCAATACCTTGGCGATTCAAAAAGAAAACAATCAATATGAAGTCACAGGCATTGGTAAAACCAGCCTGATTGCCAAAAACAATGCGGTCAGTGCAGCACAAAAAACCTGTACCCGCAATACCTCGCCTGTCGTGGTTGATGAAAAAACCGCATACCAAGGAGTTTTAAAAGGCGTGGTGGATGAGCAAACAGGAAAAATGGTTGAGGCTGCCGCAGGGGTCATTGGTACACTGACTGGTAAAAACGCTTCTCTGGCAAAAGATGATGACTATCAAACAACCTTGACATTCTACTGCAAAGCCAATGGATAAATATAAAAAAGCCGATGTTTAAACATCGGCTTTTTTATTTTCGTCACTTATTGAACTTCGCTCACAGCCACTTCTGAAGCTGCACCCTGTTCCGTAACATCAGTATGGTTTTCATCTAAATTCGGTTTATCAATGGCATCAATCGCAGCCTGTTGTTCTGGACTCGTTTGTGTGACTGAAGTTGTCTGCTCTTGCTGTTCAGCATTTTTCGCTTCTTCTTTCTTTGCACATGCAGTCAACATGATCGGAGCAATGATTAAAGCGGCAAGGGTTAATTTAAATTTCATCACAGCTTTCCACAGTTAATGGTTGAAGTTGTGACAAGCATATTTCAGATATGTGACATTTTTATGACCACAATACTCGCCAAAAACAAAAGAGCCGATTTTCATCGACTCTTCTTTCTAAAACATGCTTATAAATCAGATATTAAATACTGATTACGCACGCTCAAGCAAAACTGCAACCGCTGGTAGTGTTTTACCCTCAACAAACTCAAGGAAAGCACCACCACCTGTTGAGATATAACCAATTTGATCAGCCACGGCATATTTATCAATTGCAGCAAGCGTATCACCACCACCCGCAATCGAGAAACCAGCAGATTCAGCAATTGCCAATGAAAGTGCCTTGGTACCTTCACCAAATTGATCAACCTCAAATACACCCACTGGACCATTCCAAAGAATCGTTTTTGAAGTTTTTAGGATCTCGGCAAATGCTTTCGCTGTTTCAGGACCTACATCCAGAATCATGTCAGTGTCAGTCACATCTGCAACATTTTTCACTACGGCTTGTGCATTTGCCGCAGAGTTTAAGAAATCATCAAAATTGATTTGGCTGGCATCAGCAACCACAACATCAGTTGGCAATGGTACGCTCACTTTTGCAGCGATTTGTTTTGCAGTATCGACCAAGTCAGCTTCATAAAGTGACTTGCCTACATTGAATCCAGCAGCAGCCAGGAATGTATTGGCAATACCACCACCGACAATCAACTGATCACAAATCGTAGAAAGCGAATTTAACACATCAAGCTTGGTTGATACCTTAGAACCTGCAACAATGGCCACCATTGGTTTTTCAGGAGTTTGCATTGCACGACCAAGCGCATCTAACTCAGCCGCCAATAATGGGCCTGCCGCAGCAACCTGAGCAAAACGGGCTGCACCCTCAGTAGAAGCTTCGGCGCGGTGGGCTGTACCAAATGCATCCATCACAAACACATCACAAAGTGCCGCATATTTCTTTGCAAGCTCTTCGTTATTTTTCTTTTCGCCATGGTTGAAACGAACGTTTTCAAGCAATACAACCTGACCTGCTGCAACTTCAACGCCATCTAAATAATCAGTAAATAACTGAACATCCTGACCCAATGCCTGACTTAAATAAGCTGCAACAGGTGCAAGTGATTGTTCTGGTTTTGGCTCACCCTCTACAGGACGACCAAGATGAGAAAACACCATCACAGCTGCACCTTTATCCAAAGCGGCTTTAATGGTTGGTAGTGCAGCGCGTAAACGTGCGTCGCTGGTAATTTTCCCATTTTTTACAGGAACATTTAAGTCTTCACGAATAAGAACTCGTTTACCTGCTAAATCAAGATCAGTCATGCGCTGAAAATTCATGGATGGCTCTCTAATTGATTTTAAAAACGGCGTAATTTTAAATGATTCTTAAAAATAAAGGTGAGTTTTTTTGCAGAAAAGCTGTTGAAAGCTGCTATTTTGGTGATAATACTTGGCATTATTTAACTGCAAAATGTTTTATGTCTATTCATCCAGATCCGAAGATTAATCGTTTAAACGTACTTGGCGAACCTTTAGCCAGTTGTTGTTATGATCCCATTACAGGTTATTTTCGTAATGGCTTTTGCCATACTTCGGTTACAGATTTAGGTCAGCACACCATGTGTGCCCAAATGACTTCTGATTTCCTGAATTTTTCACAAAAAGTCGGGAACGATTTAATCACGCCATTACCTGAAGTCGGTTTTCCTGGACTAAAACCAGGGGATTTCTGGTGTATCTGTGTGACCCGTTGGGTGGAAGCCTATCAGGCTGGTCAAGCTCCACCGATCAAGCTCAATGCCTGCCATAATGCAGTATTGCATTATGTTCCCCTAAATATTCTTGTGGAATATGCGGTTTAATGAGCCAATTTGAACTGATTCTGGCTTCAAGTAGCCAAACCCGTAAAGATTTGATGGATCGTTTAGGGCTAGACTATCATTGTATTTCACCTGATATTGATGAATCAGTACAAGGTGAAACACATGCCGATGACTTAGCCAAACGCTTGGCTTATGAAAAAGCCCATGTCATTTCCAAACAATATCCAAACGCGATTGTGATTGGTTCTGATCAGGTGGCTTGGCGTGAACATGCACCTAATGACTTTATTGGTAAACCGTTAACGGTTGAAAATGCGATTCAGCAGTTACAGGCAAATTCAGGCAATACCGTATTTTTTAGTACAGCCCTCAGTGTTCAACATGCAGCTTCTGATTTTGAAATCACTTTGGTTGAGCATTATCAGGTTAAATTCCGTCAACTGAGTCTTGCAGAAATTAAACGTTATATTGCAGTTGATCAGCCTTTACATTGTGCAGGTAGTTTTAAATGTGAGCGTTTAGGTATTAGTTTATTTGAAAAAATGATTGGTAATGACCAAACCACACTCATGGGTTTGCCTATGATTCAACTGTGTAAAATTTTACGGCAGTTTGGAATAAATGTGCCTTAATTTCGATAATCAACAAATTCTACTTTTTCCACCTTGCCATTTTTAAGATTCATACGACATATAGGCGTTTCAGGTAAAGATTTTTTAGTATAAAACATCATACTGTCTTTATCTGACTGATACATTTTAAAATCTGGATAAGATAAAACTAAATCAACCAGGTCATTTTTAGACATATTTTTTTCGATTTTCCTACATACTTCTTTGAGTCTTTTTTCAGATTGAATCCTCACCACAACCCATTGACTACAGGAAAATAAAATATAGCCCAAGCAAATTATTGTACCCATCTTAAAATATTTACTTATCTGATTTTTATTTTCCATGATTCTCCCACCACTTAATTTTCTTAATATTAGGATTCTGATACAGGATACGATCAATAATATTTGCAAGTTCAATCAATTGATCTGAAATATTAGTTTTCTTAAAAAACTATTGACGTATAATCGGCTGAGATGGATTAAGAAAAATCAAGAAACCATTGTGATATTCTTCATAATAACCACAACCAATCCAAATCGGCTGATATTTTTCATTTTCAATATAAATGATATATCCCCAATCTTCTGCAACATAGCCATTCGTTACGACTCCAAATTGTTTGAGTTGTTTTATCAAATATTTTGCTAAATTTTCACCCCAAATTTGCCCGCCCCATTTTTCCATTTCACTTTGAGTCTGTGGGAACAAATCGCTGCAAAACTCAACATGAGTTTTTAAGATTTGCATAAAATTCCATACCCTTAAAGAAAGAAAAAACCCACTTTACGCTTTTAAGAGTCCGTTCACGGTGCAATTTTCTCTTATTTCATTATACTATCGTAACAAAATATTTATTTTATAAATTAACCACTTAAAACTAAAAATATGATTGACCACCTCATATTCCCATTGCTATAACTTGTTCACTTTCTCCTTATCAGGGCTCACCATGACTGATCTCTATTATGAAATGCAGGCTTTAACATGGCGAGCAAAACCACCCATTCAACAAGATGCGATTTTAATTGATGGCAAAGTAATTCAACATGATGGCTTTATCAGTAAACGCTATCTTTACCAAAAAGATAATGATTGGTGTGCTGCTGTTTCAGATGGTGTCAGCAGTAGTCCTAAAGCAGAACAAGCCTCCAAAGCGGTTTTAAAAAGTGTTTTGACACAAGCACAAACAAAAAATCGGATTCATTTGCAAAAAGTACAAGATGATTTAAGTGCTGATTTTGCCAGCAATCCAAAAACGTATAGTGCCAGTGCCACTTTGGCAGTCGTTACACCGTCTAGCCCATTTGGTTTTGTCAATATTCAACATTTGGGGGACAGTCGAGTCTATTTATTTAGCAGCCATAATCAACACTGGTATGCACTGACCCAAGACCATAATTTCCTTACAGAAATG
This sequence comes from Acinetobacter sp. GD03645, assembly GCF_029845285.1. Lineage (NCBI taxonomy): Bacteria > Pseudomonadati > Pseudomonadota > Gammaproteobacteria > Moraxellales > Moraxellaceae > Acinetobacter > Acinetobacter sp. GD03645. Next base: position 87,140 of record NZ_JAOCLL010000001.1, read on the forward strand.
CAGCAAAATGGTGAAGCAGAAATTAAAGAAAATAAACAATATGCCAGTTTCTATTACATGCTGAACCATTGTTTTTGTGCTGACTCTTTACATGAAGTTCCTGAATTTTCACCCAAAGAAGAATATTTGGTTGAGGGAGATGCTCTCTTGATTTGTAGCGATGGTGTGCATGATGTATTGGAATGCAATCACTGGCAGCCTTTAATGCCTGAAACTTCATTAAAAATATGGTTATTAGAGATGAAAACTACCCTCCATCAAAACCATGCTTTTGATAATGTCAGCATGATTTTGATTCGTTTAACACAGGAAAATCAATATGCAAAATAATGAGGATTTATTACAACAGGCAATTTTATTTGTTCAAGAAGTCGAACACATTTCTGTTTCAAGCTTACAAAGAAAATTTTTAATCGGTTATCAACAAGCGAATAAGTTACTCGAGTGTTTGATTGAAACTAAAATTTGTGCAGTAGATTTTACACCTCATTATGGTCATTTAGTTTACAAGTAAGGAGTTTCTGATGCCAAGAATACTTAAAAATATAGATCAAATTGCGCTTGAGAAACAACGTGATGTGTTATATGTACTTTTTCATAGTAGTTATAATGATATTTTCAACAATGAAGATCTCACACTTAAGTTTCACTATGAAACCTGTATTGCTCGTCAGCAATTGATTGAATGGTTAGAAAAACATGAAATTGATTTTTCCGAATGTTTTGGCTGGTCATCTCGAAGTGGAATTATGTCAATGCCTTATCTGGGTGAGATTTACCTTGATGTACCCTTTGATGAAGCTAACCCAAAATATCAACTGTTATATAACCACCTAGAAAATTCTGATGGCAGTATGAAAGTTCAAGGAATTGAATGGTTTTATTACCCTTTAGAGAAAGCGATTGAAAACCATAACCTAAATCTAAAAGATGATTTAGATGAAGATTTTATCTAAATCATCTTTTAGAGAACAAGGCTGAATTTATAGGTGATCTATAAGGTTTATATCAAACAACACGAAATTTAAAGGACAACTGATGCACCTCACAACTTTAATGCCAGACTTAAATGATGACTCACTTTATCGTTTTCACTTAGCCAAACCCAATTGGGATGGCGATAGTCCATTAGATGCTTTAGCCAAATCAGATGATAGTTGGTTAGGATGGCAAACTTATTGTGGAGATAAAGAACGCTTTGTCACTGAATATATTGTTAGTTTTGCTCAAATATCTGGAAACCGTTATTTATTTGGAGGTATATTCAGAATTATAAGTCGGAACCCTACAGCATCCCCACTTGATCGCTATAAAGTTGAATATATTAATAAATATACAGATCTCATTGGAAGATTAATTATCTACTTTACTGGTAGCAATCAACGAGGCACTAGCTTTAAACCAAGTTACATTTTTGATAATACAACTATTCATGGTATTTATGAATCAAAATATCGTGGTGAAAAATTTATTTCTTTTGAAAATATTAATCATAGTTTTGATGCAATTGATGTCATTGTAAAAAATGAATTGGCGGATTGGAAAGCTGCTTTAAGTAGTGTATTTGGAATATATCTACTCACAGATATAGCAACTGGAAAACACTATATTGGTTCTGCTTATGGAGAATATGGAATTTGGGGGCGTTGGGTTAATTATATCTATAGCTTTCATGGCAATAATATGGATTTATTGGAACTTTTTGGTGAAAAAGGTGAAACCTATATTAAAAGTAATTTTAAGTTTACAATATTAGAGATTATCCCTCCAACAAAATCATCAACAGAGATTATACATAAAGAATGCTTATGGAAAGAAAAATTGATGACTAGAGCATTTGGCTTTAATAAAAACTAAACCCGAATTCACGTTAAATATCTTTCAGATTCAAGGGTAGTATAATTTAGCTACCCTATTTCTTATATAAAAACTATTACTCTACTTTTACCACTTTCTTCGGCAATGCAGACCAAATAAACTCCGCTAAAACCAGCCTTTTCTTCCCTCTAACACCGCATCAGCACAACGCAAGGCTTCCTGACTCAAGCCCCATAAACGATAATCACCTGTTGCGGAAGTGGTACTAAAATTATGCGTATAAGCGAAACTGAGTGCACGGTCAGGATCACACCACGCACCTGAACCATTAAAACCCATGTGTCCAAAACCATGCGGTGCGCGTTTACCCATCGTTAAAATACGGTGATAACCCAAACGCCAGTGCATCGGAATCGGCATCACACGGTCACGGGCTTTCGATTGTACTGTACTTAACTGCTTAAACACTTCTGGACGAATCAATTGCCGTCCATTCCACTGCCCTTGATTGGCAAGCATTGCATAAACTCTGGCAAGACTATCCGCAGTAAACACCCCATTGGCGGCAGGAATCACTGCTTGCAGGCCTGCATCACTATAAAAGCTAAAGTTACGCATGCCTTTCGGGATCATAGCATCCTGAAAATCTTGCGGGCTTTGCCCAGAAATTTCCAATAGTTTTTCTGACAATGAAACCTTACGTGGTTGATTGCTTTTCTTGGTTTGTGGTTTAGGTGTAACTACTGATTTTGGTTTTTCCAGCAAACGAGCAACCCGATCCAGCTCAGAAGCAGGCACGCCAAAATAAGCACCATTCAATTCAAGTGGTTGAACCAAATAACGTTGCATTAACCAGCTCAGCGGTTGCTTGGCAGCTTTTTCAATCACACCACCGACAATCCATCCATAAGTAAGCGGCTGATACGCAAAACTCTGCCCTGCTGCAAAACGAGGTGTCGCTTTGGCAATGACATCCAGCATATGCGGCCAATCCAGCATTTCCGTTGCTGTATCAATCACATTGCGAATATCAAACAAACCACTTTGATGGGACAGGACATGACGCAAGGTGATGTTGGCTTTGCCATTTTGAGCAAACTCAGGCCAGTACTGTGCAATTGGCGTATCGTAATCAAGCAAACGTTCACTCACCAAGATATGTGCAAGTGTTGCCAGTATGCCCTTACCTGTCGAATAGCACATCGACAATGTATCTGCTTGCCAATCTTGATCTTGAGATTTCTTACCCGTAAAAATATCGACAACTTTCTGGCCTTGAAAATAGACCACCAGTGCCGCGCCACCCTGATGGCTGCGTGCATCCTGAAAACGGCTAAACTGTGTAGCCAGATCAGTGAAACGCTCATCAACCTTGCCATGATAATTATGTGTATCGGCAAATAAAATCTCTTTAATCACAGCCCACATCCTTATGATCGTTATGTTTTTAGAATACCCCTCTTGCGAACAAAAGGGATAATTTAAAATACGATTTCGTATTAAAGTGCTTTTACTGTACCTGCAACGTGAGGTTTCTGAGATTTCACATTACGAATCAAGAAATCAGTTTCCTTGCCTTGAGTTGCAGTTAAAAACTCAACTTTTGATGGAAGATACATGGGTAATTTAAACCATACATCGGCTTCATAGGCATCTGCCAGATCAAGGCTTGCCAATGCTTTTGCCTTACTCCACATACCATGTGCAATCGCATGTTTAAAACCAAACGCTTTTGCAGTGACTGCATGAATATGGATCAGGTTAAAGTCGCCTGAAATCGCTGCATAACGGCGACCCGTATTTTCAGCAACATTCCACTCTGCTTTTGGCTGATAAGCTGGTTCTTTGGTATCTTTGGCTTTCTCGCCTGCTTTTTTCTCAGTTTTTTGACGTGACAAATACGTGGTTAAACTTTCTGCCACTACTTCATTGCCCACTTTGGCAGTGGTAATGAAGTCAAATTGCAAGCCTTTGTCATGTGGCTTTAGCTCACCAAATTTACAAGACAGAGTGATTTGCTCATTTACAGCAATTTTACGTGTTTGCTTGATCTGGTTACGAATATGTACCAAACCTAAAATCGCAAATGGAAATGCTTCGCTGGTCATCATGTGCATTTGCAGGCTTTGAGACAATACAGCCAAATACATAGCTGGTACAAAACCATCATTTTTAAAACCGCAAATCTCGTTATAGCTTTCTAAATGCTTTGTATCAATCTTTAGGGTATCCACCACATATTCTACCTGCGGCAATACTTTCTCACCTTTTGGCTTTTTAAAAATTAAACCCTGAATGACTTTTGGATAAGCTAAATAAGGTTTTGGCAATTGACTAAAATGACGTGTATTCATAATGGACCTTTCAATAATTTTTATAAAAAAGGGATGCAAAAGCACCCCTCTTCAAAACGTTAATGCTTACGCACCCAACAAACTTTGACCACATACGCGAACAACGTTACCAGTCACACCTGTTGAACCTGTAGATGCAAACCATGCAATCGCCTCTGCCACATCGACAGGTTGACCACCCTGGTTCATCGAGTTCATACGGCGACCAGCCTCACGAATCGCGAATGGAATCGCAGCAGTCATTTGAGTTTCAATGAAACCAGGCGCAACAGCATTGATCGTAATACCATTCTTTAATGTAGGGGCAGTAAATTTCACCAAACCAATCACGCCTGCTTTAGAAACAGCGTAGTTTGTTTGGCCCAGGTTACCCGCAATACCACTGATTGATGATACACAAACGATACGACCATTTGCATTTAAACCATCATTTGAAAGTAAGTAATCGTTAACACGCTCAATTGCAGACAAGTTGATGTTGATTACCAAATCCCAAAGCTCTGGCTTCATGTTTGCCAAAGTTTTGTCACGGGTAATACCAGCATTGTGAACAATCACATCCAAACCGCCTTGTTTAGCAGCGGCAGTTTTGATTTTCTCACCAGCATCGGCAGCAGTAATGTCGATTGCCAATACTGAACCACCAATTTCACCCGCAACGCGCTCAAGATCAGCTTGTTGTTGTGGAACATCCAGACAAATCACGTGTGCGCCATCACGAGCAAGAACGTGTGCAATCGCTTCACCAATACCACGGCTTGCACCAGTCACCAACGCTGTTTTACCAGCAAGTGGTTTTGCCCAGTCTAATTTCACTGTTTCTGCTTTAGAAACACGGATCACTTGACCAGAAACGTAAGCTGAACGTGGAGAAATCAAGAAACGTAAAGTTGACTCAAGGTTTGCTTCTGCACCTTGATCTACATAAACCACTTGAGCAGTGATACCTTTCTTGAACTCTTTACCAGCAGATTTAACAAAACCTTCAAGCGCGCGCTGAGCAATTGCCTGTTTTACAGTTTTCGCTGTTTCAGGAGTCGTACCGATCACAATCACACGACCTGAACTTGAAATCTGACGTGCGATTGGGTTGAAGAAGTTGTACAACTCTTTTAACTGTTCAGAATCCTTGATACCAGAAGCATCAAATACCACTGCCTTGAACTTAGATTCTTTGTCATCTGCATTCAAAGGACGAAGATTTAAACCTACTTTTGCAGCAGTTTGTTGTAATTCAACGTTGTTGCCCACGTAGCTATCTGCGTGGATGTTGCTAAGAACTTGAGCAATCGCAGCAGAAATTGTGCTTGATGGCGCTGCGCCAAGCAATACTGCACCATTCACAACAGGTTGAGCACTCTCGAAACGATCTAGCGTAACTGGTGATGGTAAACCTAAATTTTTTACAACAAATTTACCCAAAGGTGATTGTGTAAATGCCTGGTATTGATCGGTCATGGTTATTATCTCTCATACAAATGAATTTTTTACAGATACATGAATCATGTTGGCAAAATAACATGGAATCAGGGTCTGATTGACTCACAGCAAATCATACTTGAGTTCATGTCTGGATGTCTTGACCTGAATGCGGTCTCCAACGTCATTCTAGTCAATACAGCTGCATTGTAAATATGCTATGGTTATAATAAGAATATCGCAATTATGCTTGGAAAAGCCTTATGAGCAAAACAACTCAAGAAAATCCAGCAGTCGAGAATTCTGCTCAGGAAACTGTGTCAAATACATCAAAAGCTACTTCTACCACAGGTAAAAGTGCTGGCACAACTTCTAAAGCAGCAAGTACGACACCAAAAACGACGCGTACTCGTTCTACAAGTCGTAGTACCAAAAGCACTGCTTCTTCTACTTCTACAAAAGCAGCAACAGCTAAAACAACCAAACCTTCTGTTCAACAGGATAAAAGCATGAGCCAAAACACTGTTCGCCGTGTTGCCATTATTGGCGGTAACCGTATTCCATTCGCTCGTTCAAACGGCGCATATTTCACTGCTTCAAACATGGATATGTTCACCGCGGCATTAAACGGCTTAGTTGAGCGTTTTAACCTACAAGGCCAACGTTTAGGTGAAGTGGTTGCAGGTGCGGTATTAAAACACAGCCGTGACTTCAACATGACTCGTGAGTGTGTTTTAAACACTCAGCTTGCACCAGAAACTCCAGCTTATGACATTCAGCAAGCATGTGGTACTGGTTTACAGGCAGCTTTCCTTGTTGCAAACAAAATCGCTTTGGGTCAAATCGAAGTGGGTATCGCAGGTGGTGTAGATACAACTTCTGATGCACCGATCGCTTTTGGTGACGGTTTACGTAAAGCTTTGCTTGAGTTAAACATTGCTAAAACAGGTAAAGACCGCTTAAAGGCATTGAAAAAAATCAACCTTAAAGACTTGATGGATGCGCCTAAGAATGGTGAACCACGTACAGGTCTTGCAATGGGTGACCACGCTGCCATTACAGCGTTAGAATGGGGCATTACCCGTGAAGATCAAGATGCCTTAGCCGCTTCTTCTCACCAGAAAATGGCAAAAGCATACGAAGAAGGTTTCTTTGATGACCTCATCACACCGTTCCTGGGTTTAAGCCGTGACAACAACTTACGTGCTGACTCTAGTGTTGAGAAATTGGCAAAATTAAAACCAGTTTTTGGCAAGGGTGAAGCTGCAACAATGACAGCTGGTAACTCTACTCCATTAACTGATGGTGCTTCTTGTGTACTGTTGGCTTCTGAAGAATGGGCTAAGGCAAATGGCCACGAAGTTCTTGCTTACCTAACTTTCTCTGAAACTGCTGCGGTTGACTTCGTTGGCAAGAAAGAAGGTTTATTGATGGCTCCTGCTTATGCAGTTCCACGTATGCTTGAGCGTGCTGGTCTTAAACTTCAAGATTTCGACTACTATGAAATCCATGAAGCATTTGCATCACAAGTTCTTTCTACCCTAAAAGCTTGGGAAGATGAGAAATTCTGTAAAGAGCGTTTAGGCTTGGATGCACCTTTAGGTTCTATTGATCGTAGCAAACTTAACGTGAATGGCTCTTCTTTAGCTGCGGGTCACCCATTTGCTGCAACAGGTGGTCGTATCATCGCGACTGCTGCGAAATTACTTAACCAAAAAGGTTCAGGTCGTGTTTTAGTTTCGATCTGTGCTGCTGGTGGTCAAGGTGTTGTTGCAATTATTGAAAAATAATCGCTAACCTGATCAATAAGGGGCTGGGTCTTTGGATTTAGTCCCTTTTTTATTATAATGATGGTTAAGTAAACAAATACCAATAAGAACATTTATCCTATGCAGTCTTTTTTATTTGATCAGCTTTTTTATATAGGTGCCTGGCATCCAGTTTTATTGGTTCTATTATTTTTCTTTGGGTTTTATCTTGCGGAATTATCTTTTAAAAAGGCTTTAACCAAATATCCCGTTGAAAGCCTACAAGGCTATAGAAGAGTATTGAATAGCGTCCTTTGTAGTATTTCATTTTTTACGATGAGCTATTTATTTAACTTTAATTTTATCTATTTTCTTTCGTCTTGTATTGCTCTACCTTACATGATAACTCGAAAAATAAATTATCAAATTACCAACGGGTACTAAACATGTGGTTATTTATTATAAATATTTTCCTATTTTTAGGGCTATGTTTTGTTCTATTGCATTTCTTCGCAGGTGAAGAAGAACATTTATCAATTATTATATTTTTCGCTATTTGTCTTTGGTTCATAAGCTTTATTGTTTGGATGTTACATTTTAAAGATCATGTTCCTGCTTAGGCTATTTTGCTCGTTGAAACTTCACATAATAATCATTCAAGATTTTAATTACTTGCTTTAACTCTCTCAAATTTTCTTCTGTATTTCCTAATCGCTCAACAAAACGTTGTGAATGAATTTCCAGATCAATTTTTTCATTAATCTGTGGTGTAATTTCAAAAAGTTTCGCCAAGTTATTAAAATTATCTAGCTTACGGTTTGAAAAAAACTTTAAACGTAAACCCAATTCATTGAGCACCTGTCCATTTAGAATAGGACCTTTCTCTGGGTTAAATTCTAAATCATACTCTTTTAAGAACAACTGTTCAGGTGATTCCTTATTGCTTTTAAATAAGCTTGTAAACTGGCTTAACATCTATTAATTCCATTACCTTGAGGGCATTATTAAACCGTTAAACACTTATCATAAGCAACTGACATCATCATTTCCATATAAAAAAGCATCCTGAACAGATGCTTTCTTATCATTTATTTTCCGTACTGCTTTTTCAGGTACTCAACAATCTTGGCTGACTCAAACATCTTCACGCCTGTATTTGGATCAACCAGATATGGCACCTGAATATCACGCCCCATGACTTCAACCACTTTTTCACGCTTACCATCAGGCAGTGGAACATAGTGGCCTGGCTTTAAACGTAAAACCGCAGGCCCCATATCTTGCCAGCGTTCTTTTGGTACATTATGTAGTATATAAGGCAGTTCTAACTCCGTTAACACTTCACGAACCAGACGTGTATAAGGACTTGCCTCAAAGCTCCACAACTCTAATAACTTTTCTGGTGCAGGACGATCTATAATCTGCTGGTCAATCCAGATACCACGACCCACATTGGCAACTGAAGCCAAAGTCGAAATATACGGAAGTTTTGGATAGTGGCTGAATTTCCTTGGGGTTTGCCCTGTTTTACCATAATGCTTGAACAGGTAATGAATAATCTCTTGTGACTCATAAAGTTGAGTCCCTGTATTTTCATCAATTAAAAATGGAAACTGTTTTTTTCCACCCTTATCTTTTACGATTTGGCGATACTTCTTCCCACCTTTAGGACATGGATAAATTTCCACATCCAGATTCAGCAAGGTAATGACCTCACGAACACGGCGGCAAAATGGTGAACCCTCAAATTCATACAACTTTAAAGGTTTTGCTGGCTGCTTAGGCTGTGGTGTCCCCATCACACCCCGCCCACCTTCAATCAGGCTTGCGGCAACAGATTGTAAAACCTTAATTTGATGATTCACCATTTTCAGCATATCGCGATCCTTTTAACAGTCGACTAACTTTTCTTTAGCAATCACAATTCCGTTATTATCTGCATAGATATAATCACCAGAACTGATTGTTACACCACCAAAATACAATGTGATATCGACTTCACCTATGCCTTTACGATTACTTTTTTGTGGAATTGCAGCCAATGCATGCACACCTAAATCAAGTTCAGCAATTGCATCCACATCACGCACACAGCCATAAATCACCACACCATTCCATTGGTTCTTCACCGCCGATTCTGCAATCAAGTCACCCATCAGGGCGCAACGCATGGAAGCCCCACCATCTACAACCAGCACCTTACCTGCACCGTCAGTTGCCAATAGCTCTTTTACACGTGAGTTATCTTCAAAACACTTGACTGTTACAACCTGCCCACCAAAGGTTTTACGCGCACCATAACTTTTAAAGAATTTTCCATCTAGGCTTGGCGTGACGACTTGTAGGTCTTTCTCAGGATTATCATCTAACAAATCACAGGTTACAAAAGGGATTGTTGCCACTGAAGTTCTCCATTATTGGGTTTGTTGTATACTCAAATTATCATACAGCTTAAATGCAGCTGTTTGGGTCTGGGCTGCGACCAGCATAGTATGCGCCAATTGTTCGGCTGATACAGGCTTAACTTTAAACGGCTTGGTCCACGCTTTTTCGACCAGTTTATATACGGTCTGAACCATATCTTCCAACACCCTTACTTCACTGCGCTTACCAATCAACAATGAAGGCTGGAAAATTGAAAGTTTATAAATTGAGAGGCTTTTGAGATATTCTTCCAGTTCACCCTTTACCTTATTGTAGAAAATTGGCGATTTAGCATTCGCTCCCAAGGCGCTGACAACCAATAAATGAATATTTTTATCCTGAACCAGATCAGCAAAGTGTGCATTGATTTCATAATCAATTGCATAAAATTTTTCTTTTGAACCCGCCTGTTTAATGGTGCTTCCCAAGCAGCTAAACGCATGGGTATGTGAACTGACATCCTCATCATTCAACAAAAGAAAATCTTCCAGAATAAGCTGTGTTACTTTACTATAAGATTTTAATATATCTGAATTTTTTCTCACCACAACAGTGATTGAACTAAAATCATCTGATTGTTGCAACCGCTCCACCAAGGCCTGGCCAACCAGACCCGTTGCACCAATCACGATTGCTTTTTTATCACCTCTTTTCATTTTTATATCACTCAAGTTATAACTAGGGTTAATGTAACGTTTTCTTGCAAGATTATCACCTGTTAAATGTAGTTAAAGACATTACAAGGCTTGACTTCACGGCGTAGTTTCCTCAAAATATGGCACTTGTTTACGGGCTGGTGAATGTTTCCAATTTTGTTGGTTTAAACTTCAGCCCGCCCAGACCAACTTATTTTCAAGGAGTGCACGAGTGGCAAACTCTGCTCAAGCTAAAAAACGTGCTCGTCAAAACGTTAAAGCACGCAAACACAACGCAAGCTTGCGTTCTATGGTTCGTACTTACATCAAACGCACAGTAAATGCGATCGCTGCTGGTGATTATTCAGTTGCTACAGAAGCTTACAAAAAAGCTGTTCCTGTAATTGACCGCATGGCTGATAAAGGCATTATCCACAAAAATAAAGCTGCTCGTCATAAGAGCCGCTTAAATGCTCAAGTTAAAGCACTAGCTAACTAATTTGTTGCATGTAAAAAAGCCCGTTTTTCGGGCTTTTTTATTGTCCTAACTTTTAGCTGCATAGGGCTGTAAAGCTGTTCCCCCATCCTTAACGATCTTGATCAGCTTTTGGCAAAACTTGTAGCTGTCTTCCAATAGCCCCAGATCATGAACCCGAGCCTTATTCAGGGTTAACAATGTTTTATGATGCTGGTAACGTTCACCCAGATAATCTTCGTCCTGACTCAAGGCGATCATCATCAACTCAAAGCGAAAGTCCAGGTCAATCTTAATATCTGCTGGCATATCGCCATAGGCCCAGGCCTGTAAAGTTTCCAGCCTGCCCTGTCCTAAATTTGAGAAGATAAAATTAATATAGCCATCAAGGTTTTGGAAAAATTCCTGAATATCGTCCTGTGTATCCCAGCGTCCTGTTAATGCAAAACACGGTTCAGTACTATTTTTTAATCCTGTGTTTTTATGCACATCCATAGAACGCAAGCGGAAAATCAAACGCTCAGGCAACTGTTCCTGTAAATGTTGGGGAATGAAATGGTTGGTAAAATCCATTGCAAATGACAACATCGGACTAATGGTCAGTTTTCTAAGCACCATTTTTAATTGATAGAAAATTCCTACCTGTTCTTGAGTAAGCAAAAAGCAGCGATACCCTGTATCTTTAGCTAATTGTGGTTTTCCCAGATTTCCCCAATTGGAAATAAAGTCATGTGCGACATTAAAAACACTCAATTCAAGGTTTTTGGTGTAACTTTGCTGTTCAAACCATTGACTAATGAGCTGTTCAGCTTCTGGCATATTTTGTGGAATGGGGAATTGGCTTAATTCAACAACAGCTTCAACTTGAGGTTGAGGCTCAGATGATACAGATGCAGGTTCCTGTTTGATCTCCAAAGGTTTTAGCAAATAAGGCTGTAGCATCATCACAACTGCATTTTCTGGCGACTGTAGCTCACCAATTGCCCAGACATTGTAATTTGGTTCATAAAAGCCCACGCCTGTTTCATGCACCGCCTCATAAAAGACCCGATACATGGCATCATTTTGCTCAACCTGCTCCAAGGCATCGAGCTGGACGATGGCACACGTTTCGTGGTCAAATTTATGCCTGATCTGTTGCACCCATTTCTGGGTATGTTCTGAAAAATAGGCTTGATACAAGGGATCACAAACTTTATTTGCAAATGAAGTCAGCCAAGCCTTTAGAGTTCTGCCATGACTTGGTATATGGCTATATTGTTGATGTAATTCAAATGCCACCTGATATGAGTCATCTTCGCTGGGAACCTTGCCTGTAAAGATTTCTGGCTCCCATAAATAAATTGTGTTTAATGACATATTTTTATCCGATTATGCGTCAATCTTATCTTTTTATCTGCCTATAATGACGAAAGAAACAACTTTTTAAAAGTAAACTTTTTATTATTTTTTGAGTGTTGTAAGTAATTTATTATGCTTTAGAAATTATTAATCCCGCTGATAATAATGAATGTATATTGCTTATTCTCTTTCATACTTATTAGGCTTATTGATTCTGAAAATCCTTAATGGTGAGCTCCTGTCTTTCACCACGCCAAATCCATTTCAACTTGCTGTTGACAAAGTCCTCTCCCTCAAACCAGACAAACAGCCCCTCCATCATGTCAGGCCAATCGGACTGTTCAATTTGTTTGTTACCTGAAATGACCGCAACAATCGCAGCCAGAATGGTGTCATGACTCACAGCCAGACTTAATCCATTCTGTCGAGTGGGATGGGTATGATAAAGCAGTTCAAGGACATCAAATACGCCTGTAATGGGGTGTTTCATCCCTGGCAAGGCATTATTGACAAAACTATTGATAAACCCCAAGGCACCCTGTTTACGGAAATAAGGCGCAGCCTGTTGAATGTCCAGCACAAAGCTGCCTGGTTCAACCAGCAAGCGCTGTTCAACAATTTCAATGGTATGGGTATTGACCACTTTATGGGTGCGATCAGCACCCTCTATCATCAATGCGGCGGTATCCACGCAACGCTGGATTGGGCTTGAAATACAGTGCTGAATGGCCCGATCTGTATTCTGAATTAAATACTGTCCCCATGCATAGGCAAGCTCCCGACCCTGTTCAGTCAACTGTAGATCATAGCCCGCCAAGCCCTGACCATTTACCAGCTCACGCAACGAGTGGCGGGTAAATAGAGTCACAGGGGTTGAAGCATCGGGAAGTAAATCAATTGCTTCAAACATGCTTTTTGGCAATAAATGCAGGGCCATATCACAATTTATAAAAGATGAGAATTTAGCCCACTATACCATGAGCTGCTCAACTCTCAATCTAAAATGCCTGAATGACTCAAGGCATCATAAGCAATTTTTTTGCAATCCTGATCTCTAAAGGCGATAAAACCCTTGTTTAGCACAGTCTCACGCTGGTTGTACTGAAATGGCTTGCCATCCAGTGTCATCAAGCCACCACCAATACTTTCCAGAAAAGCCTGTCCCGAACTGGTGTCCCATTCAGAGGTTGGATGAAAGCGTGGATAGATATCAATCTCTCCCTCCAGCATCATACAGAATTTATAGGCACTGCCCGCCTCACGACGAATGACCTCACGATACTGCAAAATCGGTTCAATAAAATTTTTGTACTTTGGATTCTTACTATTATGGCTCAGGCCAATTTGAATCGCTGCTTCGACCGCATGTTCTTCAATCTGGTACTGCGACCATTGCTGGCGGCTAAAACTATATTTATAAGGCTGCTGTGAGGTATAACCGATATACATGACCTGTTCACACGGCACCGCAATAATCGCGAAAGTGGTTTGACTGTTTTCAATCAGGCTCAGATTGATGGTAAATTCATCACGTTCATGGATAAACTCCTTGGTTCCATCAAGGGGATCAAGCATCCAGCAACGTTGCCATGCAGCTCGGGCAGAATAATCACTTTCTTCTGACAACACAGGCAAATCGGGAGTTATTTCAGCCAGGTGCTTTAATAGAAAACGGTTTATCTTGAGGTCAGCCTGTGTCACAGGTGAATCATCACTTTTTTCCTGAATATTAAACTCGCAACCCGCACAATAACTTTGGTATTCTTCCAGCAATATTTGACTTGCCTGCGCCATGATTGGCACAAGTTGCGAAATCAACTGATCCTGTGGGGCAAGCGTTTTAATAAACATAGATCAACCTTATGTCATATTCAGATTTACAGCAGCCTATTGTCATGTTTGACATGGATGGGACATTACTCGACCTGGCCTTTGACGATTTCATCTGGAATCATTGTTTGCCAGAGCGACATGCCCAGGTCCATCAGTGCAGTCTGCAACAGAGTCAACAAACCCTGTTTCAGTTCTACCAACAGCATAAGCATACACTATCTTGGTATTCTTCGGCGTACTGGACGGCGAAAGTTGGTGTTGATGTATTACAACTCCAATACGAACATCGGGAAAAAATTCGTGCCCGTATAGGCTGTCATCAACTTTTGCAAAAACTCAAGAATCGGGGCTATCGCTGCTGGTTACTGACCAATGCTGACCGCGCAGGGCTACAGCTTAAACTTGAAAATATCGAGTTAAGTCCCTATTTTGAAGTAATGGTCAGCAGTGAGGAACTGGGACATGCCAAGGAGGAAGTTGCATTTTGGCAAAAGCTGCAACAACTGCATCCCTTTAATCCAGCCCAGGCTGTTTTTGTGGATGACACCGTTGCGGTACTCAAAGGCGCAGAAGACTTTGGCATCGCGCAACTATTCAGTATTCTACAACCCTCAAGCGCAAAGCCCGCAAGAGTGGCAACAGAACTCCCTTACCCTGCACTCGACCATCTAACCGAACTTGTCGATTATCTTGACATTAAACTACAGGATACAGATGCCAAAACAGCATGAGCAAGCAAGCATGGATGCCATGCGTATTGATAAATGGCTTTGGGCAGCGCGTTTTTTTAAGACACGCTCCATTGCCAAGGCTGCCATAGAGGGCGGTAAGGTCCATCACCAGAATGAACGCGTTAAGGTGTCCAAAGATGTGCGTATTGGCATGGAACTCACCATCCAGCAGGGTTTTGAGAAAAAAACCGTGATCATCAAGGCTCTTTCTGCGGTACGTGGTGGCGCACCAATTGCCCAGCAGCTTTATGAAGAAACAGCAGAAAGTATTGAACGTCGGGAGTTGCATGCCTCACAGCGAAAAATGCATAATCTAGCCCGACCAGATCACCGACCAAGTAAAAAAGACCGTCGTGATATCAATCGTTTTAAACATGAAAATGCTCAATCATGGTCTTACCATGACGAGTAATTTTTACAATAATGGACGCGTCATCTTGTGTCGTACAGACACAGGTCAGATGTAGAATAAACAATGAGAATCTGCCACTATACCCAAGTCCCAACAAGTTGAGATTCAATACATCCACTTGGGTTAGTCGTTAAGAAGATAAAGTTTTGAGGTTTTGAGATGGATGATAATAAAAGTAAGGCGTTACAAGCTGCATTAAGCCAGATTGAGAAACAGTTTGGTAAAAATACGGTGATGCGCCTCGGTGACAATACCGTACAGGCAGTTGAGGCTGTTTCCACAGGTTCTTTAACACTGGATATCGCACTCGGCATTGGCGGATTACCAAAAGGCCGTATCATTGAGATTTATGGTCCTGAATCTTCAGGTAAAACCACCATGACACTACAGGCGATTGCACAGTGTCAAAAAAATGGTGGCACCTGTGCCTTTATTGATGCGGAACATGCCCTAGACCCACAGTATGCGCGTAAATTAGGTGTTGATATTGACAACCTGCTGGTATCACAGCCAGACCATGGTGAACAGGCGCTGGAAATTGCCGACATGCTGGTTCGTTCAGGTGCAATTGACTTAATCGTTGTCGACTCTGTTGCGGCGTTAACCCCTAAAGCTGAAATTGAAGGCGAGATGGGTGACTCACATATGGGCTTGCAGGCACGCTTGATGAGTCAGGCATTACGTAAAATCACGGGTAATGCAAAACGTTCCAACTGCATGGTGATCTTCATTAACCAGATTCGTATGAAGATTGGTGTAATGTTCGGTAGCCCTGAAACCACAACAGGTGGTAACGCACTAAAATTCTACGCATCTGTACGTCTGGACATTCGCCGTATTGGCCAGGTTAAGGAAGGTGATGAAATTGTGGGTTCTGAAACCAGGGTTAAGGTCGTGAAGAACAAAATGGCGCCTCCTTTCCGTGAAGCAGTGTTCCAGATTATGTATGGCAAAGGCACCAATCAACTCGGTGAACTTGTAGACCTTGCGGTACAGCAGGAAATCGTACAAAAAGCGGGTGCATGGTACTCTTATCAAGGCAATAAAATTGGTCAGGGTAAAAATAACGTGATTCGCCATTTTGAAGAAAACCCACAAATGGCTCAGGAAATTGAAAAGCTTATTCGTGAGCAACTTCTCACCAAAAACAATACTGAAGCCGCACAAACTGAAGATGCAGAAGAACCAGACTTGTTAGAAAGCTAAGCTAGAACGCCCTACGGGGCGTTTTTCTTTCATGAGGAAAATATGTTGAATTCGGAAAAAACTGAAAAGCCCAAAACATTAACAGGTCAGAGACTACGCTCCTATGCCTTTGCCCTACTGACCCGCCGTGACTACTCACAAGCGGAGTTAATCACAAAACTCAATCAATATGCAGCTCATCCTGATGAGGTGGCAAATCTGGTGGAGGAATTAGCTGAGCAAAACTATCAGAGTGACCAACGCGTTGCCGAACAGACTTTGGCCAGCCAAATTCGCAAGGGAAAAGGCTTACAACGCATCAAACAGACATTAAAGGCCAAGCAGCTCGATACTGAATTGATTACCGAAGAACTTCAAGATATTGACTGGTATGAACAAGCGTATCAGCTCAAGGTTAAAAAATTTGGAGAGGCTGTAACCAAGGATCCAAAAATAAAGGCAAAACAAATTCGGTTTTTACAATACCGTGGTTTCGATATGGATGTAATTATGAAAGCGGTTGCCCGAACGAGCGAAGAAGAGTGATTGGTGGCAACCCTACCAGCATGACTTCGGCACATCATAGTTCTACTACCGTTGCTACCTTCCGGTCCTGGCGGGGTTCGTAGAGTACAATTGCGAAGCTACCAGCAGGGCTACCATTGCCTGACAAAGTATAGAGATTTTTACCTGAGTTGCAAGACTTGTCTCTGTTTTTCAGTAAGTTTTTAATTCAACTGCCTAATTCATCATCAATACTGCCACTATATCTTTATAACTGACTTAAGAGCTGTATAAACATTAAACAACAGCCCTCTAATTCTCTTCAAAAGTGCTTGAAGATTGTAAATGCTTATTGCATTTACACGAGTTGCTGTTTTAATGGCTAAATCAAAAACGTGTATTCGGTGTGTTGCAAGTAAAAAATGAAGACTTGTTCGCCCACAGCTTTGTTTTTCAACTTTATGGATGAATTTTCATGCTAAAAAAGCATTCTATACTTTTTATTGCGCTACTCAGCAGTACGCATTTATATGCCAACGTCCCGATTGAATCTCGTGCCCTAAGCCAACAGCAAGCCAATAACGTCGTTGCAGGTTCTCCAAGTTTAAACTGGGAAATCATGCAAAAGAATCAAAAACTTGAAGAAGAAATTCGTAAATTACGCGGCCAGTTAGAAGAACATGACAATGCAATTGAACAACTCAAGAAAGAGCTTGCCAATCGCTATACAGATTTAGACCAGCGTCTGGAGCTACTTTCACAGAAAATTGATCCACCAGAAGAAAACACCGAAGAAAATGGTGCTACAGATACCGCTCAGACTGGAACAGAGGGGACAGCAACCGCAATAGCACCCACCCCGCCTCCAGTAGCAGCTGTGACACCTAAACCTCAAGCCCAGACACAGGCCCCTGCTGTTGTACAGCCACAGACAAATACAGCAACAACAAACACCACCAATAACCAGATTGAACTCGAAAAGGCGGCTTATACGGTTGCATTAGATGCATATAAACAAGGTGGCGCTAAAAAGGCAATTCAGCCAATGCAAAACTTTATTAAAAACCACCCGAATGGTATTTATGTGGGCAATGCCTATTTTTGGTTGGCTGAGTTCTATTTAGCTGTTGAACCTGTGGACTACAAGGCAGCCAAGCAGAATTACAATATTGTTGCCACACGCTATCCTAACTCGGCAAAAGCTTCACGTGCAGTTTATCAACTGTATAGCATTGCAAAAGATGTAGATAAAAATACAGCCTTGGCAAACCAGTATAAGGCCAAGTTGCTTAGCCAGTATCCTCAATCTGAGGAAGCGAAATTTATTCAGAAAAAATAACCAACTTCCTCCAATAAAAAAGCCAGTTTATGAAAACTGGCTTTTTTATGCTTAGAACAAACTTATTTGATCTTTGCCTTGGATTTTAAATATTCAGTATAGTCTTCCAGAATTTGTTGACCACGGAACTGTTGATAGAGTTTGCTCAACTCATGCATTTGTTCTGGTGGTAACTCACTCGCAATACTGGTGTTCACATTGGAAACAGCAACGATCACCAGTTCATTTGGCAGTTTAGCTGTTGTAGCAGACCACATACCCTCTTTGCCTGGTGCTGGGATACTAAATGCCGCGCGCTCAATCGCACGCTTTAAGCCTTGTGAACGTGCATATGTACCTGCATCTTCAAAGGTTACCTGTGATTTCGCAACCACCTGTGCAGCAGGTTGCGTTTTAAAATCAGCAAGGATGCTGGCAATTTTTGCCTGAGCAGCTTTATAGGCTTTCTCTTCAACCACTTTCGCCTTTACTTCTGCTGTGGCCTGTGCCAATGGCTTGATCCCTGCTGGATGATAGTCACGGACTTTAATCCAGATTGTATCGCCATTTGCCAACTGAATATTTGAAGATGCGTTACGATCACCATTCTTCACATCATCATTAAACAATTTGGCTTTAACATTCAAATCGCTTAAATATGGGTTCTCAGTGGTTAAGGTTACACCTTTAACAGATTCAACACGGGCACCTTTTACTTCCTGTGCAACTGCATCCAGAGAATCACTACCAACTACCATTTCATTTAGGCTATTGACCGTATCACTGAATAAATTCGCCAGTTTGGCTTTCTCAACTTCAGCAGTTAAACGTACCTTTTCTGATTCAAACGATGGCAATTTCACCATTGGAGAATTTGCTTCAATAATGTGATAACCATATTGGGTTTTAACAGGCTTTGAAATTTCGCCATTCTTTAATGCATTGACTGCATTGTCAAAATCAGCAGAGAAAACACCTGGCGCATAGGTCGCCACCAAACCGCCCTGAGTTTTAGAGCCTGGATCATCAGAAAACTGAGCAGCGGCATCAGCAAATGTCATGCCCGCCTGAATTTTTGCATAGACTTCATTGGCAAGCTTTTGAGCCGCAGCATCATCACGGGCATCCGTGGTGATCAAAATATGTTTAACTTCACGTTTTACATCTTTTTGCTGTTTTTCAACAAATGCCTTATAAGCTTGCTGTAAATCGGCATCTGTTACTGCAAGATTGGTCGCAGGAAGTAATGCTGGGCTTAAAACCACATAATCCACATCAACACTTGCAACCTGCTTGAATTCATTTTTATGCTTGTTGTAGTAATCCGTGATTTCCTGACTGGAAGCAGTTACACCCTTTTTATAATCATCCAGCTTGATGCTTGCCAAATGCAGGGTACGCTGTTCTGTCTGCAAGTTAGCCAATTGCTGTAGGTCTAACTGACTCACCAATGCATAATCCATCAAGGTGGTTGAAATCATTTTCAAGGCATGGTCCTGACGCAGGCTGGCAATCAGCCCCTGATTGGTCATGCCCACTGAACGCAGGTAATTTTCATAGAGCTGCTGGGAAAACTTGCCATTTTCCTGAAAACTCGGCTGTTGAGCCAACATTTGCTCAAGCTGTACATCGCTTAAAGAAATGCCGAGTTTTTCAGCCTGCTGCAAAAGCAAGCTACGCGCAACCAGCGCATCCAGTGCCTTTTGCTGAATCACAGGCAGGTTGAGCAGTGATTCATCACCCTTAACCAATGATAAATATTGATCTTTATAATTTTTGGTTGCACTTTCTAATTCTTTATTAGAAATATCCTGACCGTTAACCGATTTCGCAACGTCTGCCTTATTGCTACCACTAAAATATCCTTCAATACCTACAAGTGCCAAAGGGGTCAAAAACAAAACTAACAGGACTTTGCCAAGCCAACCCTTAATGACTGTACGAAACGATTCCATAAGAATTCCAATATTTTATTTCGGGGCAATTTTAACTGAAAAAACAAAGCGAATGAATGCAGAATAAGGCTCAAAGCAAATTTTTCATTCAATAAATAAAAAACGCACCCGAAACGGTGCGTTTATTGATTTAAAAAGATTACGCAACTGAATCTTTTAAACCCTTACCTGGTTTAAAGCTAGGCACTTTGCTTGCTTTAATTTGAAGCTCTTCACCCGTTTTAGGATTGCGGCCAGTACGTGCAGCACGTTCTTTAACGCTAAAAGTACCAAAACCAACTAAAGTAACCGTGTCACCGTTTTTAAGTGCTTCAGTGATTGACGCAATTGTTGCATCGAGTGCCTTACCAGCATCCGACTTAGATACTCCCCCTTTTTCAGCAATCGCATCAATTAATTCTGATTTATTCATGATAAAAAATATCCTCTTAATATCGTTTGTTAAGATCCAAGGCTATAGTTTAAAAGGCCATGCCGCCTTTATAGCAATGCTTTAGGGGAGAACGCAATACTAGAAAGACCTTTTAGCCAAAATAAATACTGAAATACGACATAAACAGATGAGTATCTGCGCTTTTTTTTACTTTTTATTCAATTTGGCCTTAAGTTGATTATTTTCTTCGATTAAGGCATCCACCTTGATATGAAGCTGAACCAGAAGCTGTTCAATATGCTGGAGGTCTTTTGGGGTCACCAAACCAATCCGATTTAAAGAATGGTTGACACCAGTGTCCAGGATTTTTTCCACCTTGTCCTTGGTGTCGGTCACTGACTCTTTGGCTTTCTCTGTGACCTTGCCTACGGTATTGTCTGCAAAGTCCACCGTCTTGGATTCCAGTTCCTCACCGACTTTGACTAGGGAGTCAAATAATTTATTTCCCTCTTCCTCAGCTCGTGAAAAAGCACCTAAACCCGCCAGCCAGATTTGTTGTGTATACTTTTTGAAATCGAGTGCAGATTTCTTCGAACTCCTTGATTTTGGCTTAGTTTTTACCTCAGCTTCTTCATTCGGATTTTCTATGTTCGAGTTATCCATTGACCATTGCTCCCAAGCACTTTACAAACAGTATGTCGTATTTAACCATAAAAATGTTTTTATAATATCAAAATTAAGACTTGATCGTTTTATAAAACTGTTCTACAAAGCAACAAAGACCTGTAAATTATTTTTAATAATTGAGTAAGGATGCTCAGGCTTACAAGTCTTGTTGTTTTATAGCGATATTGGTAAGGAAAAATCAATGAATGAAAGCTCAAAATCCAAACATTTATGGCTAAATGTGACATTGATTGCTTTAGAGACTTTTTTTTCCTTTATTTTAACCCACGATGCCACCCTGCGCTTACAGGCACAAAAACTGATCCAGAAAAAAACCACGATCAGGATAAACAGCTACATCCCTTTCTTTGATTTTTACATTCAGTTCACTGAAAAAGGCATTTTATTCGACCTTGCCGCCAATGACCGTACAATTGATATCGAGATCAATACCACACTGATTGACTTAATTAAAATCTTCATCTTTAGCAATCAGCAAAGTCTATACAATATGCGGATTATGGGTAAGGCCGAATTTACCGCAGACCTGACCGATGTGTTGCAGCACCTCACCCTGTCCAGAATTTTGGTCAACTGGCGTGAATGGTTCAACCACTTTGAGAATGATGCCGAAGCCGTTGCTTCCCAACAGCGCATTGCCCCACTACTTGATAAAATTGACCAGCAACGTTCTGAAATCAACACTTTACTGGTTGAGGCAAAACAATACCAGAACCGTATTCACCGCATGCAAAAACGCCAGCGCCTGATCAATATTGGCTTTGCTGTATTGAGCTTTATTTTTATTGCCTTTTTTGTTTATAATATGTGGATACAATAATTTCATAATATTTTACTTTTCACGCTGATAATGACAATTTAAAACTTGACTATTTTAGTCGGAATTCATAGAATTTAATCATCTAGTCTAACCATGTGTACCGAATCATGCGTCTTACAACTCGCGGTCGTTACGCAGTGACTGCTCTACTTGATTTAGCTTTGCAGCCAACTGAACAAACGATCACGCTTGCGGAAATAGCAGCTCGCCAATCCATCTCAGTCGCTTATCTAGAACAGTTATTCGCAAAACTTAAGCGTCATGGGTTAGTTTCAAGCGTTCGTGGTGCAAATGGTGGATATCACCTTGCTCGACATGCAAGTGAAATCACGGTGCTAGAAATTATTGAAGCTGTAAATGAAACTGTCGATGCGACCCGTTGTGACCATAAAGGCAACTGCCAAAACGGTGCAATGTGTTTAACACACGACTTATGGCAAGAACTCTCCCACCATATTGCCGATTATCTTGCGAAAATCACCCTTGCCGACCTAATTTCACGTGACAATGTTCAAACCGTTGCCCTGCGTCAAAATTCAGCAAGTTTAGATTCAGCCCTTCTATCGGTTACAGGTATTTGACATGAAACGTCCAATTTATCTTGATTACGCAGCAACCACACCTGTGCTCCCTGAAGTTGCAGAACGTATGATGGAATGTTTAACGTTCGAAGGGACATTCGGTAATCCAGCATCACGTTCGCATGCTTATGGTTGGCAGGCTGAAGAAAAGGTTGAGTATGCTCGTGAGCAGGTTGCAAACCTAGTTAAAGCTGATCCCCGTGAAATTGTCTGGACTTCTGGTGCAACTGAGTCTGACAACTTGGCACTTAAAGGAATTGCCCAGTTCTATGGTTCAAAGGGCAAACACATTATTACCAGTAAAATCGAACACAAAGCAGTGTTGGATACTTGCCGCGAGCTTGAAGAACAAGGTTTCGAAATTACCTATTTGGAACCAGAACCACGTACAGGTTTAATTACACCTGAGATGGTGAAAGCAGCATTACGTCCAGATACAATTCTTGTGTCACTGATGATGGTCAACAACGAAATTGGTACTGTAACTGATGTTGCTGCAATTGGTGAACTCACCCGTGCCAACAAGACATTCTTGCACGTTGATGCGGCACAAGCTGCTGGTAAAGTTGAAATTGATCTTTCAACCATGAAAGTGGATTTAATGAGTTTTTCTGGTCATAAAGCTTATGGTCCTAAAGGCATCGGTGCTCTTTTTGTTCGCCGTAGCCCACGTGTTCGCCTAAAAGCGCAAATGCATGGTGGCGGTCATGAACGTGGCATGCGTTCTGGTACTTTAGCGACTCACCAGATTGTAGGCATGGGTGAAGCGTTTGAAATTGCAGGCAAGACCATGCAGGCAGAACAGGAACGCATTCGCAAATTACGTGACAAACTCTGGAATGGCTTTCAAGACCTTGAACAAGTGTTCTTAAATGGTCATCCAACACAAAACGTTGCAAATTACCTCAATGTCAGCTTTAACTTCGTTGAAGGTGAATCGTTGATGATGGCACTGAAAGACCTCGCTGTTTCAAGTGGTTCTGCATGTACCTCTGCAACCTTAGAACCATCATACGTATTGCGTGCTTTAGGTTTGTCTGATGAGTTGGCGCACAGCTCAATCCGTTTCAGTTTTGGTAAATATACCACTGAAGCAGATATTGACCACGTATTGACCCTTACCAAGGCTGCTGTAGAGAAATTGCGTGAACTTTCTCCGCTTTGGGATATGTACAAAGAAGGTATCGACCTTTCAACAGTTGAATGGGCTGAACACTAATTCATTGAGCTTTTAATTGAACTCTTCATTGAAAACAGTGTTTTAACCCTCATATTAATATTAGGCTGACCCCGAGGTTTGGAGAAGCGACATGGCTTATAGCGAAAAGGTAATTGATCATTACGAAAATCCTCGTAATGTTGGTGTTTTAGACAAAAATGCGGAAAACGTGGGCACGGGTATGGTCGGTGCGCCTGCCTGTGGTGACGTGATGCGTTTACAAATTCAAGTCGATGACAATGGCGTAATTGAAGAAGCTCGCTTCAAAACCTACGGTTGTGGTTCTGCAATCGCATCAAGCTCACTTGTAACCGAATGGTTAAAGGGCAAAACCCTTGATGAAGCTCAGGCAATCAAGAACATTGACATTGCAACTGAACTTGCACTTCCACCAGTCAAGGTACACTGCTCTGTATTGGCTGAAGATGCGATTAAAGCTGCGATTGAAGACTATCGCGGTAAGAAAGCCAAAGTTTAAATTGACCATTGATCAAACATTGGAGTTTTCATGATCCATTTAACTGAAAATGCTGCGACTCACATCAGCAATTACCTGCAAAACCGTGGTAAGGGTGAAGGCATTCGTATTGGTGTGAAAACTTCGGGTTGTTCTGGGTTGGCTTATGTGCTTGAGTTTGTCGATGATGTCGATACACATGATCAAGTCTTTGAACAACTCGGTGTTAAAGTTTTTGTTGATCCTAAAAGTCTGGTTTATCTCAATGGTTTAGAGATGGACTATGTCAAAAATGGTCTAAACGAAGGCTTTGAGTTTAACAACCCAAATCAAAAAGGTGAATGTGGTTGCGGTGAATCATTTACTGTTTAACTTCATACACCCTCTTTATTTTTCGTCAAAACAGTGTGTTCCGCACTGTTTTAACGTATTTATCAATAGCGGAATTCATCTCCCATGAATCATTTTGAGTTGTTCCAATTACCAGAAGCACTCGATATAGATTTAGCAGCTTTAAAAAAACAGTTTTTAAGTTTGCAACAGCAATATCATCCAGACAAAGCCACTGACAAAGATCAGGCATTGATCAAGTCAAGTGAAATCAACCAAGCCTATAAAGTGCTCTCACAAGTGGATAGCCGTGCTGCGTATTTGCTTGCCTTAAAAAAACAAGACCACCATCTTGACCAATCCATTAATGATTTTGAGTTTCTGCAATCCGCACTTGAAATGCGTGAGCAGCTTGACGAAGCCACATCAGCAGATCAGCTACGCACATTAAAAGTTGATGTGCAACAATGGATTGATGGCCTAGTCCGAGAGTTCAAGATTGATTATGCGGATGAAGACTGGGCTGAGGCACGTGATACCGTTCGTAAGCTGCGTTTTTTCCAACGTGTGATGAATGATATTGATAAAGCTGAAGATCGTATGCTGGACGAAGAAGATAGCTTCGATCTGGACGATGATTTTTAGACGTCCTTTGCGGAACTTCAATCGTTCCTCAAGGACGTTATTACCGATTATTTAAGGGATACCGCACGCATGGCACTTTTGCAAATTGCTGAACCTGGTCAATCGACTGCCCCGCATCAACATCGTATTGCGATTGGCATTGACCTAGGGACAACCCACTCTTTAGTGGCGACAGTGCTATCGGGAAAACCGAAAGTTCTACAGGATGACAAAGGTCGGGTTCTGCTCCCCTCTATTGTTCATTATGCAAAGGATGCAACCACATTTGGCTATGAAGCCAAACCATTTATGTTGACTGACCCGAAAAACACCATCGTTTCAGTAAAACGTTTTATGGGCCGCTCACAGGCAGATATCAAATTCCAGCATCCATACACACTTGTTGGTGCAGAAAATGAAATGCCAGCATTTGAAACGGTTGCTGGCCGTAAAACACCTGTTGAAATTTCTGCTGAAATTCTAAAACAGTTAAAGGACCGTGCAGAAGCAAGCCTGAACAACCCTGTGAATGGTGCAGTGATTACCGTTCCTGCTTATTTTGATGAAGCACAGCGTCAGGCAACTCGTGATGCAGCCCAGCTTGCGGGTTTAAATGTTTTGCGCTTACTGAATGAACCAACGGCTGCCGCGGTTGCCTATGGCTTGGATCAGGACACCAACCTCAGTACAGACCGTAATTATGTGATTTACGATTTGGGTGGCGGTACTTTTGACGTCTCCATCCTGCGTTTTTCACAAGGTGTGTTTGAAGTTCTGGCAACAGGTGGACATACCGCACTGGGTGGTGATGACCTTGATCGCTTAATCGTAAAATGGGCAAAAAAACAGCTCAATATTGATACCTTAAGCGATGAAGAATATGCTGTTTTTGTAATTGCGGCACGTCAGGCTAAAGAACATTTAACAGATCACGAAACTGCTGAATTAAAATTATTGGATGATCGTCTGATTTTAGATCGCCCAACCTTTGAATCAATCATTCAGGTTGCACTCGATAAAACTATGAGTGTGTGTAAGCGTGTATTACGTGATGCCAAACTTGAATTGGATGAGATTGAGCATGTGGTACTTGTTGGTGGTTCAACTCGTTCATATGCTGTTCAACAAGCAGTACGTAAGTTATTTAAACGTGAGCCACTCTGTACCATCAACCCAGATGAAGTGGTTGCCATTGGCGCTGCAATTACTGCGAATCAGCTCATTGGGAATAGCCAAGATGGTTCATTACTGCTTGATGTCACTCCACTCTCCCTCGGCTTGGAGACGATGGGCGGCTTGGTTGAACGCTTGATCTCACGTAATACAGCAATTCCTGTCGCGCGCCGTCAAGAATTCACCACCTATCAAGATGGACAAACCGCCATGTTGATTCATGTGGTACAGGGTGAACGTGATCTGGTTGAGCATTGCCGTTCATTGGGCCGTTTTGTGTTGCACGGCATTCCGCCAATGACTGCGGGTCAGGCACGCATTGAAGTGACATTCCAGGTAGATGCAGATGGCCTACTCACTGTATCAGCAAAAGAAACCACTTCTGGCGTACAGGCTCAGATTGATATCAAGCCATCCTATGGTCTATCCGCAGCGGATACAGAACGTTTACTGGTAGAGGGTTTCCAACATGCAGAGGAAGATAAAAATCTTCGCCACTTGCAGGAAACCAAGGTTGAAGCCCAACGTGAGCTGGAAGCTTTGGAACAGGCGTTAAAAGCGGATACCGATCTACTCACCCAACAGCAGGCTCGTGATCTCATTCTTGCAGCAGAAGCCCTAAAGGCACGTCTCAAGACCAATGATCTTGCAGCAATTGAACAGGCTGTTCAACAGCTTAAAATTCACAGTGATGCCTTTGCCGCACTTCGTATGAACCGACATATTGACCATGCCTTAAAAGGTACAAAACTTGAAGATTGGTCAAACTCAAATTAAAGGTATAGGTGATCAATATGCCACGTATTAAAGTTCTTCCACACCCTCAAATTTGCCCTGAAGGTGCAGAATTTGAAGTAGAGCCGAATGCCAATTTATGCCAAAGCTTACTTAAGCAAGGCATTAAAATCGAGCATGCCTGTGATATGTCATGTGCCTGTACCACATGCCATGTGATTGTTCGTAAAGGTTTTGACAGCCTTGAGGAAATGAATGACGTTGAAGCAGACTTGCTTGACCGCGCATGGGGTCTGGAACCCGATTCCCGCCTGTCTTGTCAGGTTAAGATTGTTGATGAAGATTTAGAGATCGAAATCCCTAAATACACCATCAACCATGCTTCAGAAAATCATTAAACCTAAATAGTTTCCCGAAAATATGAAAAGCTAGAGTTGATCTCTAGCTTTTTTATTTAACCGAAAATTAGGGATCGATGCGCGGCTGCGCCCGCCATGGTGCCATCACCAACCGCCAAAGGCACTGAACTGCCTAAACGTGCAACATCACCACAGGCAAAAATACCTGCCACTGATGTTTCTTTCATTGTATTGGTTTTAATCGCCTCACCCATTGCATTCTGCTCAATTTCACAGCCGAGCTTGAATATCCAGTCTTGAGCAATCGTGCATTTTGTTGTTGCAAATATACCGTCCAATTGAATAACTGAGCCATCTGCCAACACAACATCACTCCGCCCTGTAATTTCTTGAATTGCTCTGTTTTCAATATGAACCCCTCTTGCCTTGAGTTGAACAAGCAACTCATCTGGTACGGGATAATCATTGATAAAGATGGTCGTCTTACCCCAATCTGGAAGCATCATTGCCATATGGGCTGAATGTTCTGAACTTGCGATAATCCCGATTTTACCCTGATTAAGTTCATAACCATGACAGTAAGGACAATGGAAAATGGTTTTTCCCCAGCGTTCAGCCAAACCCGAAATCTCAGGCAGTTGATCAGTAATTCCAGCCGCAATGATCAATCGCCTTGCCGTGACTGAACGAGTGGCATCAATACACACAGCAAAACCATCATTGACCCTTTCTATACGCTTTACACTTCCATCTTCCCACTGAACTGTTTTATAAGCCAATACCTGCTCTTTTGCGATTTGAGCAATTTCACTGGCTTTTGTACCATCCCGTGTTAAGAAACCATGTGAATATTCAGCAAAACGATTTCGTCTTTGTCCTGCATCAATAATAACCACATTTCTACGAGCCCTTGCCAATGGCATTGCCGCAGCCAGTCCTGCATAACTACCACCAATAATTGCAACATCGTACTGCATGAGAATCACCTATATGTAACTTTTAAAGTTACATTAATACTTTTCATTTTAATTTGCAACTTTTGATGTTACATTAAGGGTTACTTTTTACCATTTCACTTATTGATTTCATGCGCACCGACAGTAAACTTTCCCGAATGCTTCATGTGCTGTTACACATGGCCAGACAGAAAAAAACCTTTACCTCCGATGAAATTGCACAGATGCTTTCAACTAATCCAGTGGTGGTTAGACGTACCATGTCAGGTTTAAAAAAGGCAGGTTTTGTACACTCAGAAAAAGGTGCAGGTGGAGGTTGGCAATTGACAGCTGATCTGGAGAAAATTACCTTATGGGACATTTATCAGGCTGTGGGTGAACCTACGATTTTCGCCATTGGAAATGAAAGAGAGAATCCAGAATGTCTGGTTGAACAAGTGGTTAATGCGGCACTGGATCATGCAATTCAGGATGCTCAGAACATCCTGATTCGACAATTGAAAGCAACAACCCTCGCGTCTCTGGCTGCACAATTTGATCATTTATGTGAAATGCATTCACACTAGATAAGTGAATAACATATCACTTTTGGGAGGTTTATTATCTTACTTCATCATCCAGGGTCAGTTTTGGAATTCCCTGTGCATTGGTAATCTTCTGCTGCTTTTTAATTCGGTCTATCATTTTTTCTAAAATTTCAACCAATTCAGGATATTCATAATTTTGTACTTCCTCTAAATTAAGTACCAAATGAAAACCCTTATATTCAAAATCAAACCATTTTTGGGTATCTGATTTCTTGCCAGTGAATTTTTCCATCACCTGCCAGGTTTTTACAGGTCCCTGAATTCCTTTTAAGTAAATTGGTACTTTAGGCACACAAAGAAATTCATTTTTAATCAGCTGATGTGTGTCATCCGCAATCAGGATTTCATCCACTTCCGCAGCAGACTGTAAACGTGCCGCCAGGTTTACATCACGTCCCACAATGGTATAGGCCATACGATGCGAAGCACCATAGTTCCCAACGTGGCAATAACCTGTACTAATCCCCATGCGGATATGCAAGGCTGGATAGCCCATTTTCTTCCAGCGTTCACGCAAAAGTTTCATTTGCTGGCGCATGGAAATTGCCATTTCCAGACAGGATTTCGCATCCTGCTCCACACCCTGTGAGTTTGGATCACCAAAGAAAATGAGGATTGCATCTCCCATAAACTTATCCACAGTTGCCTCATACTGCTTGGCAATTTCAGTCATGTGGCTGAGATAATCATTGAGCAGGAAAGCTAGATCATCTGGAATAAGTGTTTCTGAGAGTTCAGTGAAACCTTGAATGTCTGAGAAGAAAACCGTTAATTTTTTACGTTTATATTCAATTTTTGCCTCAGCCTCACCCCGCATAATCGATTGCCATAACTGGAGTGGCGCATAACGACTAAGCTGGTTGGCAAATGCAATATAGCGTGTCATTTGATTATGGTAATGCTGGCGTTGCTGTCCCAGAATATTGAGACGACGATGCTGATAGTAGTTACCAATCACAATGAACATCATCAGGCCAAGCAAGCTCACAACGGTCAGTTCGGGATTGGTTGGCTCAAAGTATTCTTCCGCATCAAAGATAAAAAAAGTACAGAAATAAAAGACCAGCACACCAATCAGCCCAATCAGGCAACCAATTGGCAGGGAAATCTTGTTATTTAGGCCAACATACAATAAGGCAAATAAAATGGTAAACGTAGGGACAAGACTTAAATGTAGACCCGCAAGAACAATGGCAACAATAATGGCTTCACAGGCAAAGAGAACATTCTTTTCGGTGACTTTGTCATATTTATATTGCAGCCACTTTTCCAGTTTAGGACAGAACAGGAAATAGACCAATAATAAAGGGAGGATATAGAGTTGAAAGCTAGCACTGGTAGAGGTAAATGTATAGATGACCAAAATCAGCGACAAGATCGAATATCCCATCAATCGATGAAAGTAAGCGAACTGTCTAGGCTCTTTATCAATTAACCTATCTAGTGGCACTCCGTCCTCCTTTTCTTATTATAGAATACGGCTTTTATTCTATTTTCTTTCTGGCTCAGTCCATGCGCCAGTCAAATGGCATATCACCCTGACCGCGTAATGCAAGCATTAGGGTCTGGCGCATATGTGCCAATACATCATTGCTATAAGGCACAGCTGGTGTACCCCAAACAGGTTTAGGCCATGCCACATCATTCTGATAGCGCACGACATGGTGAAAATGCAGTTGTGGAACCACATTCCCCAGAGCGGCAACATTCATCTTATCCGCACGGAATACACGGGCGAGTTGGCTGGATAACCAGCTTGACTCACGTAGAAACTGTTCCTGATCTGCCTGGCTGAGTTCATATAGTTCTGTAATACCTGGTACACGTGGTACAAGGATCAACCAGGGAAATTGCATATCATTCATTAAACGACATGTTGAAAGCGGGAAGTCGCCTACAAAAAATGTATCTTGAGCAAGTTGTGGATGCAAACTAAACATATCTTTATAAATGATGCAGAATAATGATGATCAATACTATCACATCAGTTTTGATGTGAATATTATTAGTAACCTGTTTGATTACAAATAACAATGATTTTCCTCATTTATTGGCACAACATCCGATCAAAAAATGGTTATTTTTCACCGACAAACCTATATTCGCTTAATTAAACATCAATCTATTTTTCAACTAACTATGCAACTCACCCAGCAATTTATTCAGTAGCTCAACGATAAACTGGATACGTTTGTCATATTCAGCCAACTGCACCATGACTTTCAGGCGCTGACCACCTTCCATACGGTAATAGGTCGGGTTCTTCTGCATCAGTTGAATAATACTGATCGCCTGCACAGGCGTATCAGGCGCAAACTCAATGTAGCCGCCATTACTATTGATATCAATTTTGGTAATGCCCAACTGTTCTGCCCTCAAACGTATTTGATGAACGCTGAATAGTTGCTTGACAGGTTGCGGTGGAATCCCAAAACGGTCTATCAATTCCATGCGGATGTTATCGAGTTTCTCCTGGGTATCGGTATTACTGATACGTTTATAAAATAATAAACGTTGATGTACATCCCCCAGATAATCATCTGGAATCAGGGCTGGCATGTGCAGGTTGATTTCAGCCGTCAATGACAATGGCGCATCGAAGTTCGGTGTCTTGCCTTTCTGAATGGCTTTGGTGGCTTTTTCCAGCATTTCCATATACAGGCTATAACCAATCGCCTGCATCGAGCCACTTTGTTGCTCACCCAGTAATTCACCTGCGCCACGGATTTCCAGATCTTCGGTTGCCAACATAAAGCCAGCACCTAAAGTCGATGCACGTTGAATGGCATCAAGACGTTTTTCCGCATCACCTTTAAGATGTTTAATGGAAGGCACTAACAAATAAGCATAGGCCTGATGGTGTGAACGTCCGACACGGCCACGCAATTGATGCAACTGCGCTAAACCCAGTTTGTCTGCACGTTCAATAATAATGGTATTGGCATTTGGAACATCAATCCCTGTCTCAATAATGGTTGAACACACCAGAACGTTGTAATCTTTATGATAGAACTGCTGCATCACCTGTTCCAGCTCACGTTCACGCATTTGCCCATGTGCCACTCCCACTCGTGCTTCTGGCACTAAATGACGAATGCTTTCAGCTGCCCTTTCAATGGTTTCCACTTCATTATGCAGCAAATAGACCTGACCCCCACGCAGCAATTCACGCAGAATTGCTTCCTTGATGGAGTCATCCGTATGTTCCTGTACAAAGGTTTTAACAGCCAAACGACGCGCTGGTGGCGTTGCGATAATCGAGAGATCACGCATTCCAGAGAATGCCATATTTAAGGTACGTGGAATCGGTGTCGCAGTTAAGGTCAGCATATCCACATCGGCACGCAATGCCTTGATTCGTTCCTTATCCCGCACGCCAAAACGATGTTCTTCATCGACAATCATCAGTCCAAGGTTTTTAAATTGCACATTCTCTTGTAGGATTTTATGTGTACCAACGACGATATCGACTTTACCCTCGGCCAAATCCTCAATGGTTTTCAGATGCGCCTTATTACTGCCAAAACGGGACAATACTTCAATACGCACCGCAGTATCGGCAAAGCGATCTTTAAAGGATTCATAATGCTGCTGCGCCAATAAGGTGGTGGGCACCAGCACCGCCACCTGTTTACCATTTTGCACAGCGACAAAAGCAGCACGCATGGCAACTTCGGTTTTGCCAAAGCCCACATCACCACAGACCAGACGATCCATCGGTTTGGCGAGTTGCATATCATGTAAAGTCGCTTCAATCGCATTGGCTTGGTCTAGGGTTTCTTCATAAGCAAAGCCACTGGCAAATTGCATATAGCCTGTATGATCCATTTCAAATGCAAAGCCTGGCTTGGACTGACGACGTGCCTGAATATGCAGCAACTCAGCCGCAACATCATGGATTTGTTCCAGTGCTTTACGCTTGGCCTTGCTCCATGTATCTGTACCTAATTTATGTAGCGGTGCAAGGTCAGGATCACCACCGCTATAACGACTGATAAGGTGTAAATTGGTCACAGGCACATAAACTTTTGCACCATCGGCATAATCAAGCTGTAAAAACTCATGATCCTGCTGATCAATTTCCAGCGTCATCAAGCCTGCATAACGTCCAACACCGTGATCAATATGCACCACAGGCGCACCAATGCTCAACTCAGTTAAGCTACGGATTAAAAATTCTTCGGAAACTTCCTGTTGGCGTTTACGGCGGCGTTGTACCACACGATGTTCATACAACTGATTTTCAGAAATCACCGAAAGTTGATTCGTTAGCAACAAGCCCCGATCTAAAGGCGCGCTGGTAATGGCAACCTGTAACTGATCTTTCTGGAACTGGGCAAAACTGTCTACGGTTTGAATTTCACCTAATACCGCCCTCAAAGCATCTTTTAAAGTTTCACGGCGGCCTGCACTTTCCGCAACCAATAAAACTGGATGTCTAGCTTGATCAACATAATGTTTCACTGCCTCAAAAGGCTGTTGCTTTTTAGGATCAACTGCAAGTTTGGGTGGTTGTTCAGCAGCTAGATTGAGCACACCTGCTTTGGCTTCAAATGCTTCTGCTGAGGCTAAGATTCGTGGAAATTGATTTAATGCCTTTAACACATGATTTGGCATTAAAAATAATTCCTCAGGAGGAAGAATCGGTTGATCAATGTTATGACGACGATCCTCATAACGACGAACCACTTCTTTCCAGAAGTTGATGAGTTCATCTTCAACTTCATTATTTGTAATGACAACGCAATGCTTTGGTAAGTAGGTTGTGAGGATACTTTGCGCCTCCATTAGCTTTTTATCAAAGAATAATGGTAGGTAAAATTCCAGACCTGGGGTCGCAATGCCCTCTAGCACATCCTGATAAATGGGATTTTTCTTGGGATTGGCTGTCGGAAAACTTTCCGCATAACGATTTCTAAAAGTCGAACGCCCCTCTTTTAATGGAAACTCTTTGGCTGGTAAAACCGTAAAGTTTTTTAAGGATTCAGTGGTGCGCTGCGTTTCTGGATCAAAGAATTTCAGACTCTCAATTTCATCATCAAATAAGTCAATACGAATCGGTTGTTCTTGACCAGAGGCATAAATATCCATGATGCTGCCACGAACCGCAAATTCGCCGTGATCATAAACTGTATCGACCAAACGATAACCCGCTTGCACCAACTGTTTTTTCTGTGTCTCTAAATCAAGCTTTTGCCCCACTTTAATATCAAAGTGTTCGCCCACAACCCATGAATATGGTGCAACCCGTTGCGCCAGTGTACTTGCTGAAATCAGTAAAATGCCCTTTTGTGGCATATTGGAAAGAATTGCTAAACGCTCTGACACAATATCCTGATGTGGAGACAAACGATCATAGGGCAAAATTTCCCAATCAGGGAAAATGGTGGGCTTGATGCCATAAAATTCCAGTTCACTTTCCAGTTGGGCAAGATGCTGGTTATTCCTTGCCACAATCACATAGAGATTTGAGCTTTGCGTCGCAATTTCTTTAAATAATAATGCAGCAGATGACCCCAGCAATGAACCGATCCAGCGTTTTTCGCCTGCTTTGAATTGTTGTAGGTTTAATTGAGAGATTTCTTGTTGAAACATAGAGAAAATCGTGCAATTTAAAGGACAATTGACCTAGTTTAGCATGATGCTTTTTGTGTGGATATGAATCCAGAAAGAAGACTAACTGGATTTATCCTTTAATTTTTTCTCTAACTGTTGATCCATCAAACGAAATAAGGGGCGGGTTAAATTCATAACCGTAGTAGGTGCGGTATTCAGCAAGGTATTAGCAATTGCACCACTGGTACTGGTAATACGATAGGACTTTTGCTGTACTGCCTTGACGATCCATCCTGCCGCAGTAGACGTATCCAGCATTCGCATATGTTTATAAATCGTTGTTTTAGATGACATCGGTGTGCGTACCATTGGGAAATAGACAATACTCACATCCACTCCCTGATCACCTAATTCCATTTTTAAGGAACGGGAAAATGATTCCAGTGCCGATTTACTGGCTAAATACGCTGAAAATAACGGAATGGGAACTTGGGTGGACATGGTCGAGATATTAATCACATGCCCTCCACCATTTTCTAGAAAATGTGGCAATAAACCCAATGTCATACGGACGGCAGCAAAATAATTGATTTGCATGGTACGCTCAAAATCATGTAGCCGATCCAGTGCCTGAATAATTGGACGGCGTATCGAGCGAGCCGCATTATTTACCAGAACATCAACCCTTGTATGATCATTTAATATCTGCTCAATACAACTTTTTGCATCATCCTCCTGAGTAATATCCACAGGATAAATCCATGCTTGACCACCTTGTTGCTGAATTAGCTGCTGCACTCGTTCCAATTCATCTTTACGACGGGCGATTAAACACATTTTGGCACCCAATGCAGCCAGTTGAATGGCAGCCTGTTCGCCAATCCCACCCGACGCACCTGTCAGTACAATGGTTTTTCCCTGTAAATTTTTCATACTTTTTCCTATTCTCTATACTGTCCATATATAACCTATCTTGGTCTCATTGGTTTGACCTAAAATTATTTTCTATTTGCCACTTTGATCAATTTTAATTAAATACGCCTAAATCTCATAGCTCGTTTTTTGATGAACTTATTGAATTTTCCAGTTTTATATATTGTAATTTTAGTTCTTACTTAAGCTTTATAAATACAGAAAAGCATTCCTTGGAAAATCTAAGGAATGCTTTTCTTAATAGTTAGGATGCGAATTTGGCATCAGGAAAGAAACGTTCTTCAATCAGGTCATAACACCACTGGAAGATAAATGTATAAACCAGAATACACATGGTCAAACCAAAATCCAGAATCAGGGCATCAAGAAAGCTCATCTGCATCATATAGGCAATGATCGGAATGGTCACAAGCATCAAACCACCCTCAAAACCAACCGCATGCAAAATACGGACTGGAATAGTTCTTTGCCACTGATATTTATATTCTATTTTCTCGAAATAATGGTTAAAAATCATGTTCCAGACTACGGAAATAGCCGCCATAATCACACCTAGAATACCAGTCACTTCTAAAGGCATATTAAAAATAAAACTTAACGCAATTGCGATGATGACCAATAAAATCACTTCATAGCTCATCGCATGAACGAGTCTTCTCTTGGAGATCAACATTTCTATAACACTCTGTTGTTTGGATAATGTGCATTTTATTTTTATAATTTTGATTAATCCAATCAGGTTCTTTCACTTTCTTTGATAGATTAGTTTTGACAGATGAATATTAATCAAGAACAACTTCTCATGTTTCAAACCGTCATTGAAACGGGTTCATTTTCTGCCGCTGCCCGTAAACTCGGTAAGGTTCCCTCTGCGGTGAGTATGTCGATTGCCAATCTGGAAATCGACCTGAACCTGAATTTATTTGAACGGGTTGGACGTGAACCAGTGCCTACGGCCGAGGCAATGGTGCTGTATGAAAAAACCCAGCAACTGTTGATTGAAATGAATCAATGGAAACAACATGCCCATGCACTCAGTACTGGACTGGAATCCACATTAAATATTGTGGTGGTTTCTGAGCTACTGCACACCAACTGGACAGATTACATCACCCTGCTTGAGCAACACTTTCCCAGCCTCGTCCTGAATATTGTGTCTGCGCCACAGGAAGATGCCCTACAAATGCTGCTTGATCAGACTGCCCAGTTGGCACTGATGTTTGAACGGGAGCATTTAGATAGTCGTGAACAGTTTGTTGAATTAAAAAGAGAGGCTTTGGTTCCTGTTATTGCAAAAAATCACCCTCTTGCTCAACTTAAACAAGTTTCATTTGAGCAAATGGTGCAAACCCGACAGATTGTGGTGGCCAGCCGAGACCATACCATTAAACCTGAGTTGCTATTTTCCAAAGATTACTGGCGTACTGATAACCATCACTCTGCCTGTATGATGATTGTGCGGAACTTGGGTTGGGGGGTTTTACCACTGGAAATGTTTAATGAAAATCCTGAATTAAAGAAAAAGTTAAAAATCATGGAACTGTATGATTTCACCCCAAAATTTGAATATTATGTGGATTTGGTCTGGAGTCGTGAAAGCGACTTGGGTGCAGCAGCACGCTTCTTAATTGAGCATATTCGGACACAACGCCAACTCGAAAATAAATAATGAATGTATGAATCTTAATCTGAGATTAAAGCGATGCTTTGTTTTCACGAAGATTGTGCTATAACAGAAGTTACCAATAATACTGTTTAGCAAGAAATCTATAGCAATGACTGAATCTGCATTACATCAATTAAAGAATTTAACCACTGTTGTTGCTGATAGTAGTGATCTGGAAGCAATTGAAAAATTTCGCCCTTTGGATGCCACCACCAATCCATCACTGATCACGGCTGCTGCTGAACAACCAGAAAGTAAAGAACTGATTGAAGATGCCTATGCACAGGCAAAACAGGAAAATTATCAGGGTGATGAACTGATTGAACGCACCATTGATATTTTAACGGTGAAATTTGGTGTTGAAATTTTAAAGCTGATTGATGGCCGTGTATCAACTGAGGTGGATGCCTCTCTGTCTTATGATACCCAAGCCACCATTGCCAAAGCCCGTGAACTGTCCAGACTTTATCAGGGCTATGGTATTGAGCAGTCTCGTATCCTCATTAAAATTGCATCAACATGGGAAGGGATTCAGGCGGCTAAGGTTTTAGAAGCTGAGGGAATCCCATGTAACCTCACCTTGTTGTTTGGCCTACATCAAGCCCAAGCCTGTGCTGATGCCAAAGTCACGCTGATTTCCCCTTTTGTGGGCCGTATTCTGGATTGGTATAAAAAGGCTGAGGGCGTTGATCAATATCCAATTGAAAAAGACCCAGGCGTATTATCGGTTAAGAAAATCTATAACTACTACAAGCAACACGGCATTCCAACACAGGTGATGGGGGCAAGCTTCCGCAGTACCGCACAGGTTTTAGGTTTGGCAGGTTGTGATTTATTGACCATTGCGCCAAATTTATTGGCACAACTGGATCAGGATCAACAAACAGTTGCTGCCCAACTGAGCAGCGAAGCCGCACAACAGGCGGAAAAAATTGAACGCCCTACCCAGACCAAGGAAAGCTTTAAGGCTGAACTTGAGCAGGATTTAATGGCTTTCCAGTTACTGCAAAGCGGTATTGATGGCTTTATCAAGGCGCGTGACCAGCTCAGCCTACTATTGCGCCAATCATTTGGAATTGATGCTGAAATCAAGCCATAATTAGTCGATTTTTCACCTATAAAAAACCGATTTTTGTTACTATAGCAAAAATCGGTTTTTTAATGAGTTTATTGTGTTTGGTATAACAGATTTAACCACTTACATCATTGGTACAGTGTTGATCATCTTATTACCTGGCCCCAACTCATTATATGTCATGTCGATTGCATCACGTTATGGTATCCAAACAGGCTTTTGGGGAGCATTAGGCGTATTAACAGGTGATTCTATTTTAATTCTGCTCACTATTTTTGGAGCAGCTTCGCTTTTAAAAACCTTTCCTATTTTATTTGTCATTCTAAAAATAATTGGTGGTGCCTACTTGGCTTATTTAGGGTTTAAGCTGTTACAGGGTGCCTATCAAACATGGAACAAACCACAACAGCATACAGAAATGGCTGATTTACCTCAATTAGATCAAGTCCACCCCTACCGTACTGCACTGAGTATCAGTTTGCTTAATCCCAAAGCCATCCTGTTTTTTCTGTCTTTCTTTGTGCAGTTCGTCAAGCCAGACTATGCCTATCCTGCATTAAGTTTTTTAATTCTGGCGATTATTCTGCAATTGATTAGCTTTAGTTATTTAACCGCCTTGATCTTTTCGGGTATTAAATTGGCAGCTTTCTTTAAACATAACCTTAAACTGGCAGCAAGTGGTATTTTTCTGGTTGGCATCCTATTTTTTGGTTTTGGTCTTAAACTCGCAACTTCAACGCTGACTTAATGCCACGTTGGGTCGAATGATCAATTTATCCAATCATTTTAGAACTACGATTTAGCTGATATTAACGATATACTTTTCAACAAATTTTAATCAAGTATAGATGCATAGATGCAACGCCTTATTCAAGATTTTTCCATTCCTGCCGTATTTGCTGGTTTTATCACCTTTCTAATCGGGATTAGCGTTTCTGCTGTCTTGGTGATACAGGGTGCTCAATCTCTAGGGGCAAGTACTGCTCAAATCGGTTCATGGTTTTGGGCATTGGGGCTGGCAATTGGTCTATCAGGCTCAATCTTGTCATGGAAATATAAATATCCTGTGGCGACTGCATGGTCGACCCCTGGGATTGCACTGATTATCGCTTCTACAGGCCATTATGATCTTTATGAAGCCATTGGCGCTTTTCTGATTTGTGGGATTGCGATTGCAGTAGTCGGATTTTCAGGCATTTTTCAAAAATTATTGGCGCATATTCCGCAAAGCCTGACCTGTGCCATGCTGGCAGGTATCTTGCTAAAATTTGGCATCCAGATTTTTAGCAGTATGCAAACTCATCTGGGCTTTATCCTGAGTATGCTGCTGATTTATCTGGTCGCAAAAAGGCTGTTTCCGCGTTACAGCATCGTCCTCACCGTAATTTTAGGGGCGATCATTTGCCCCTTATTTGTTGAATTTCAATTTCACTCCATCACATGGTCTTTGGCACAACCTGTCTGGATGCAACCTGCATTTTCATGGTCTGCCTTACTTGGCCTGGCTTTACCGCTGTTTGTAATTAATATGACCTCACAGAACTTGCCAGGCATTGCCATGATCAAGAGTTATGGCTATCAACCGCATGTCAATCAACTGATCGGCTGGACGGGCATTGCGCATACCATCTTTGCACCGTTTGGCTGTTTTTCGATAAATCTGGCGGCGATTAGTGCGGCTGTCAGTCTGGATGATCAGGTTCACCCCGACCCAGACAAACGTTATATTGCAGGCATCAGTTGCGGTGTGTTCTATATTTTAATGGGCTTGTTTGCAGCAACACTGGTCAGTTTACTGATGTCATTTCCACAAATTTTTATTGTAGCACTGGCTGGAATTGCCTTGTTTGCAACCATTAGCCACAACGTTGCAATTGCCTTTGCAAATGTCGAAGAACGTGAAGCCGCCTTACTGACTTTTTTATGCAGTGCTTCTGGAGTGCAGTTCTGGGGGATTGGTTCAGCTTTTTGGGGATTGATCTTAGGTATTTTTGTTTTGATCCTATTCAGGTTGAAACTCAAAAATAAGCCTTAGTTTCCTAAGGCTTATTTAAGAAATGAATTGGTTAACCGCTATTTTTCCTCTAACTCTTTCTGCGCCTCTTCATCGTTTAAAATTCGCCCAGCCTGCTTAGGTCGGATTAATGGCGCAGTCGGACGTGGATGTGCATGGGTATATTGCAGACCAACACCTGCATAAACATCATCCGCAGCAATTTCTGTTTCAAAACGCTCATCATCACGCTCACGAATTTCATCAGTAATACGCTGTACCTCATCTTCATCGGCACCCAATTGTTGCAAAATCACGCCACCAAACTTGATTGCTGATTCAAAGGTTTCACGAATCATATAATCAACTTTTTGCTTGACTAGATAAAGTGAGTGTTCACGGTCATAAGAACGTACCAGCAGCTTGGCCAGTGGAAATTCATGCGTCACCAGCTCCACAATTCGATTGGTGGTTTCTTTACTATCGACACACACCACGATAGCCTGTGCCGTAGCCGCCCCCGATGCATGCAGAATATCCAGACGGCAACCATCACCATAATAGATTTTAAAACCAAATTTTTCCGCGTTTTGAATCATGTCAATGTCATTATCAATAATGGTGACATCGACACCTCTTGCCAGCAGCAATTGACTGGTCACCTGCCCAAAACGGCCAAAGCCGATCATCAGAATACTGCCACTGAGTCCATCGGCAACATTAACATTGTCTAAATTAACTTCATCCTTGGTTTGAGTAAATCGCTTGAATACAATCCCCAGAATAGGTGTCAACACCATTGAAAGTACGATAATTGCGGTCAAGTTCGACTTGATTGTACTATCAATCACCTGGGCACTGACAGCCGCAGCAAACAACACAAATGCAAATTCACCACCCTGCGCCATCAGCAATGCACGATCCAGCGCTTCGGTATGTGAGCTTTTGCTGACACGGGCAACGATATAAATCATCAATGCCTTGGCAAACATCATCGCCAACACACCACTTAGAATAAGCTGCCAGTTTTGGGCAACCACGGACAAGTCAAGCGACATGCCGACACCGAGGAAAAATAGGCCCAGTAATAGCCCACGAAACGGTTCAATATCCGCTTCAATCTGATGCCTAAATGTTGACTCAGACAACAAGACCCCTGCAAGAAAAGCACCCATCGCCATAGATAAACCACTGACCTGCATCAGCAATGCAGCACCCAGCACAACCAGTAATGCTGCTGCGGTCATGACTTCCCGCGCCTTTGCAGCCGCCAGCAATCGAAACAGAGGATTCAGCAACCAGTAACCTGCTGCAATCAATCCTGCAATTGCAATCAGGCCAATGCCGATATTTTGCAAACGTGCGGAGGTGGTTTCCACCACATGGTTGGGCGCCATAAATGCTACGATAGCCAATAAAGGTACAATCAATAAATCTTCAAACAATAAAATGGCAACAATCTTCTGTCCCTGTGGCTGGGCAATATCACCCCGATCTCCCAGTAACTGCATCACAATTGCTGTTGAAGTGAGTACAAAACCAGCCGCACCAATAAACGCCACCTGCCATGTGAAGCCAAATAATAGTCCCACACCTGTCAGTGCTGTCGCACAGGCTACAATCTGCAATGTCCCTAGGCCAAAGATTTCGCGTCTGAGTCCCCATAAATGTGAAGGCTGCATTTCCAGACCAATCACAAACAGGTACATGACAATCCCTAATTCTGCGATATGTAAAATTGATGCAGAATCGTGGAAAAAAGCAAAGCCAAATGGTCCAATGATCAAGCCTGCAATTAAGTAACCCAGTACCGAACCCAAACCTATTCGTTTAAAAATAGGGACTGCTATCACAGCCGCGGCCAATAAAACCACGGGTGCAATTAAGCTGATTGAATGTGCCTCTGAACTCATGTTGTTCTCATTTTTATCAATGCGATTTTATTCTATGTGAAAGCTTAAAAGACTTATATATCATTTATGAGACATAGCCTCTCAATTCATTTATTTTCATGCAGATAGAAACAAAAAAGCCGTCAACCATGACGACTTTTTTGTGTTCATCTTGAAAATCTAAAGTTATAGCTCACGGACAACTACACTTTTTGCGATTTTGTCATGCCAGCCTTGTTTTTTGCTATCGAATGCAATCCAGATAAAACCAAGAAAGAAAACAAGCGTAGATGGGAAATAACCAATATAACGAAGAACGGCTTGCCCAACCGTCAAGTTTTCGCCTGTTTTTTCATCCAGTACCTTTAAACGTAATAAACGTTTTCCAGGTGTTCCTGCAAATTTTACCCAACATACAATATAAAAAACTGCACCAATAATTTGACCAAGCCAATCTGACCATGTCCAGCCTGTAAAACCACTTGAAGCATTTGGTGCGATAATCATCATAATCGGAATTAAAGCAACGATCAGGATAATCGAGTCAATAATTGAAGCTAATAGACGTATCCAAAAACCTGCATATTCGTATGTATGTGACATTTTCCCCTCTCATTTTATTTCTATAAGAATCAATATGTATAAATGATATGCGCCTAAGCATATCATTTATACAGTATTTTGTTTTAATTCACGATCAAAAAATTCAACTGTACGTTGCCAAACCACCTTTGCTTCAGGTAAACCACGACTGACGCTGCGGAATCCGTGTGGCATGTTATAGGTATAGGCTTCAACCCGATCACCCAGTTCCTGAATCAATTTGTTGCGCTTGGTTGCTGGACAGAATGGATCAACGTTTGACCAATGCCCCTGCAAAATGCGAATGTCATCCAGAGATTCTTTTTTAGGTACACCTGCACCTTGAATTCCCAGTGAATGATGATAAACCACAGGTGCCAGCATATCCTCACGCTTTGCCATTTGAATAACATAACCACCCGTTAGGCATTGTCCCAACATACCCAGGCGACCATTCGAACGTGGATCAGC
This sequence comes from Acinetobacter sp. GD03645, assembly GCF_029845285.1. Taxonomy (NCBI): domain Bacteria; kingdom Pseudomonadati; phylum Pseudomonadota; class Gammaproteobacteria; order Moraxellales; family Moraxellaceae; genus Acinetobacter; species Acinetobacter sp. GD03645. The sequence continues at coordinate 130,361 of NZ_JAOCLL010000001.1, forward strand.
TTTTAATGCATCAAGTAACACATGAATTTCTTTATTCATATCACTATCGGCAGCATTGATTCGCCCAGCCTTACTGACCATTGCCCGAATACAATACTTGACTGCACCACCACTAAATAAATTGGGTACATAAACCAGATAGCCACGATTTGCCAAGTCCTGCGCATCTTCCCGATACACATCCAGTACGCCAAACAACTCATGCAACAATAAAATTGCAGGGACTTTTTCTGAAGTCTGTGCAGGCGCATACACTTCCACATCTATCTGGCGTGTTGGTAATGTGATTGTTTTTATTTCCATTTCAGCTATCCATTTTTTTAAATCGCTTTTATATTATTTTTGACAATATTAATTGTCAAATAAAAAAGGACATCCGAAGATATCCTGATCATCAATTTTCTAAACTTAGCCATATATGAGTTATAGATCTTTCATCCACATTAACTTGAAATTTTTACTGTTATTTATTTTGGGCTAATTTAGCCGCCATTGCTGTGGCACTCTGGCTGATGAGATTTTCGTAAGTTTGTTTAAATGCTTCCTCACTGTTTGGTGTTACATCGTAAGTTACTTTTTTACTATTATGCCCCCCAATACCACTGCCTGTAGCCAAAGAGAATAAACCACTGACCACTGCGGATGTGGCATTGCCTATTGCTTCTTTCTTTTTCGATTCAGCAGAAGTTGATTCTATAGACTGGAAAATATTCTGATTCGCTTCAAGATTATCTGAAAGGTACACCGCACCTGTATGACGCGGCCTACGACTGGTCGTAAAAGTTCTTGCACCTGCATCTGTCACAAACTGAAATGCTGTATCCTCAGCCACCAGCTCGGGTACATAATCAATTGATGATTTGGCATTTGAGGATAATGACGCTAAAACACCTGGTTTTCTACTATGCGGTTCAGCAAAGTTGGCTAAGTAATTGACATGCAATAAAGTCACGCCTAGTGCTTTTGCCAGCTCACCCTCTTTCATACCACGCCCCTGATTCTGGACATCAACACGTTGTTTAAAATCACCTCGTGCTGTACCACTGGAAAAATACGCTTTCTGACCTGTCGGGGCGAAAATCTTACTGATGGTGGTTTCGCCCTTAACCAACTCTTTGTCATTGAATTGGTATGGAGAATTTACCCCATATTTTTCTGCAAGTTTCTGATAATCAGGATTTGCTAATAATGCTGTTGGTTCTACAACTTCAAAACCTGCCTGTTTTAATGCGGTCACTGTATCAGCATATGCCTGATCAGTAATTACCTGCATCGTGGTATCGCTCACACCTGTGAGGGTCGCAACAATGGCGCTGCTACTCGAACCTGCCATTCCACCCGCAGTCGCCGTGGCAAAACGCTGGGTATAAAATTCCACCCCAAATTCGGCAATCACCACTTTATTATGACCCTTGATGGCATCAGCTTTATCACTACCCACTGAAGCCGCAGCAAAAACAGAGGAAGCAACCAAACTGGATGAAGCCAATAACAATGCAGACAATAAGGGTTTAAGATAAACAGTTTTCATTTGATATTCCCTATTCAAATCCAGGATTTTAAGTTTTCGATAAAACAGGACATTCGAAAATGCCCTATTCCTCTCAAATAAATGATTAGCTATGGTTTATCTCGTACACACAATAAGGCCATCAGATGTTGGTCCTGAATTTGCATAAACTTGAGTATTCACCTGAACAACCTGACCATTCGTGATGGAAACAGTGATACTTGGTCCACTCAATGTGCCATTGCTAACGGTTGTGTCGTTGGCAATAACCGTAAGGGATGGAGATTTAATATATAAAGTATCGCTTAACCCACCATCTAACTTCGCAGAAACAGTAAGGTTCTCACCTTTCTTGGTTGTCTGTTTGACCGTAATTGTGTCACTCGTTTTAGTAATCGTACATGCAGCATATGTTCCTGATGGTGATGCTGGAATGGTATCGGTAAAGTCAGAAATCGTACTTGCACCACAGTTTCCATACATACCATTGCCATTGTCCTTACTACATGCAGCAGTTTTATAACTCACCTGAGATGTGGTTGGTGTTGTCGGATTTGTTGTGTTGGTATCCTGATAAATCAAGGCGCCATTCTTAACTGTTAATGCCTGTGTTGTACCACTTACAGCCTCAAGCAATGCATTCTGGAAAGTCACCTGTGCTGTATTGCCATTCTTGGTGAATACCGCACCTGTACAGGCATAGGTTGTGCCCACACCACATGCCCAGGCATATTTATCATTTTCAAGCTGAATGCTCTTAACAGCTGTTCCTGAAATAGTCACTTTCACATTCTGCTTTTTATCGGCATTAAAGAATGTATAAATATCAGGTGACGTAATCACTGTTGTGCTGGCTTTACTAAAGCTACAGAAATCTTGTGGGGCATTTTTAAAGCCAAGCTTATCATCCGCGCCATTCGATTCACACAAATCAGATGTGCTTGGTTCTGTCGGTTGCGTTGGGTTTGTAGGCTGGGTCGGAGTCGTTGCCGTACCTTTATTGGAAACTAGTTTTACACCGCCCTCACCACCCGCCATACCCTGCGGTTCAACGGTTAAATAACCTGTTGCTGGATCATAACTGATATACAGTTCCACACCTGTTCCAGCAGCATTATAGAAAGTGAGTGCATTCGAATGAAAATCAGATAAGGTGTGTTGTCTATAGCTATAGGTAAAGGCTTGGGTTTTCCCCTGAATGGTTACATTACCCTCTTTGGTAATACCAACTTTATGTATGCTGCCAACAGGAAACTCTGTAGCTGCCCCACCGAAGCTACTTTCCACTTTTAAATAATAGTCATCTTTTTTCAGTGCATTTAAAAACTCTGTTGTATTGCTTGCAGATGCAGCCGTTAATGGACCTGAAACCTTTGGATCTGTTGTTGGATTGGCTGGTGCAGCATCAGGAAGTGCTGCCACATCTCCTGCTTTTACTTTTTCAATCAGGGCAGCGTAATCTTTAATTGTTGCTTGATTGGCAGCCAATGACGCTGCAAAGGCATCCAGAGCTTTATCAAATGCGTCATCAATCGCAAATTTGGTTGTTAATAAATCAAAGTTTTCTGGTAACTGATAACCATCTGCCTTGAGTTGTTTAGTTAAATTATCTACAGCAGTTTTCAATGTGGTTTCTAAAATCGGTTGATAGGTTTTGTACCAGTCACTTGGCGTTTGTGAGCTTGCCAAAGCCAGAGCAAGATCAGTAAATGGCGTAATATTGACATTACCCGCTTTTGCAGCATAACCATGCAAGGTTTGGGTATCTGATGCTTTCACTTCCAATGCACAAGGTAGTTTAGTGCTATCCACCTGCCCTGACCATTCCCCCTGTTCATTGGTTTTAACCTCATTTTTAAACCCACTGCCATCTTTACAACTCGCTGTGACACTGGCATTTTTAATCGCTGCCCCAACGGCTGCTGTTCCAGCTAAATCACTGTAGGTTATGGTCGGTGTTGGTGATACGTTACTTTGCTGATCATCGTCATCATGACATGCTGTCAGTAGCACACTGGCAGCAATACAAGCACTCAATAAACTTTTTTTTAACATACGAACCCCATTCGTTATTTCATCCCTTTCGTGATGACAGTAACGTTTTTAGGGTTTTCTGCGTATCCCCAGTTCAGGGGGATAGCCTAAAATCTATTTTGACTTCAAAAACTTGCTTACAATGTGAATATTCAATGAGTTGTGATACTTCTTCATACACGCTAAGGTATAGGCTGTATTTATATAATTATGAGTTATTGCCATGTCACCTCATCATGCATACCCACTTCCAGTCAGTGAACAGGATTATCTTGATGGCGAATTGCTGACTGATATTAAACATGAATATATTCATGGCGAAGTCTATGCAATGGCTGGGGCAAAAGCAGCGCATAACAGAATTACCCTCAACATTTCCTCTGCATTACACCAACACTTAAAGGGAAAAACCTGCCAGCCTTATAGCGGAGATATGAAAGTTAAAGTAGATGGCTGTTATTTCTATCCTGATGCACTGGTTGATTGTTCAGATTTAGCAGATGACAGTGTTTTTACAGAAACACCGACCATTATTGTTGAGGTATTGTCTAAATCCACTCGCCAGATCGATCGTGTTATCAAACGTGAAAAATATCTACAGATTCCGACCCTACAGGAATATATCCTGATTGAACAGGATATTGCCGAGATTGAAGTGGTACGTCGCAGCCAAAACTGGCAATCTCATTTCTACTATTTGGAAGATCACATTACACTGGACTCAATTGGTTTAACCATTTCAGTTGAAGATATTTATGACCGTGTCAAAAATGAAGATGTAGTGACATGGTTAGAGAAGAAAGCCCTAGCAGAACAAAACGTATCAAATTAAACCATATTGCTGTGCCAGCAATGCCGCTTCAGCACGGGAGGAGATATGCAACTTTTGATAAATTGTCTTGATATAACCATTTATGGTATGGCTGGATAATTTCAATTCGTAGGCAATTTCAGCGACCTGATGCCCCTTGGCAATATAAACAAGCACCTGTTTTTCCCGATTGGTTAAAGTCAGGGACTGTATGGCCTGTTGCTTTTGCTGGTTAAGCTGTTCATGTGTTTTAACATAATTAAGTAGTTTCTGCGTCATGCTTGGGGAAAAGGCATGGATTCCAGCAATCAGGTTTTTCAAATGCTGCTGAAATACAGTTGGTTCAAGGTCTTTCAGCAAGTACCCTTTTGCACCATGACAAATGGCCTCAAACAGATATTGGTCATCTTCAAAAATTGTCACCACCACACTCAGGGTATTGGCAGAATGTTGTGCCAGCCAGTCAATCACCTCTGTTCCCTTTCCATCAGGCAAGGAAAGGTCAATCAAGGCCAGATCATAATGTTGTGACAATAATGCCTGCTTTGCTTCCTTTACACTATAAACCTGCTGGATACGAATACCTGCAAAGGTTTCAAGCAACATCTGTTTGATCCATGCATTGACTTCCAGTATATCTTCTAAAATCAATGCCGTTCGAATCATCTTTATACCCATTTATATATTTACATCCATTACTTTTTGCCACAGTCGCTATAATGGAAAAATCAACTCTACCCTTAAACCTTTTGCCTCTGGCAGGCTGTGGAAATGCAGCGTTGCCGAAAGTTCAGTTGCACGTTCCCTCAGGTTTTTAAGCCCATTCCCCCCAGACTGGTTAGCTTCACCATCAAAACCAGTGCCATCATCACAAATGACTGAAACCAGTTGTGAGTCAGACAAGCTAATGTCAATGATTACACTCTGGGCATTGGCATACTTCATTATATTACTGATGATTTCCCGAAGCATAGAAATATAATGCCTGTATTGTGCATAACTCAAGGTAATGGGTGCATCTCCAAGCTTTTGTTGCCAGTTCAGTTCTATCCCACAACTTTGTAGGCGGGTCGCAACCTCATATTCAAATTCCTGCAAGATCACATTTAACTCAACCCCTGTACCTAATAGCCCATTAACGATGGTACGCATTTCAGCAATCGCCTGACGAATGGCCTGCTTGGCTTGATCCACATCTTTCTGGTAGAGACCCGATAATAGTTTCGCCCCCAGATCATCATGTAGATCACGGGCGATACGGTGTCTTTCCTCACGCACACCATTGTCATAGGCAACCCGACTCTCTACTGCCTGAGCTAAAAACGGTAATAGATTCTGGATCAGTTGCTGGTCATATTCACTAAACAAACGGCGGCCTTGCTGCGGATAGCTGAGACGCATTGCTGCCAACCCCGCAACCTGTGGGGTATACAGCACCAGTCCATTGTCTTCAATTTGGCTGTGACTTGCCTGTTCACTTATCTCAAGGTTTAATGGCTGAAACAGGTCATTCAACAAGGCTTTCCACTGTAGCTGTCGTTCCTGCTCATTCACCGCAAAGCTGACCTGCAAGATTCGCTCAAACAGTTCGCTGTCGGATAACTTTTTGCGTTGTAACAGGCGCGCCTGTAGCCAGCCACGGATAGGCAGCCAGACCAGACCACAAATCAGGATGGCCAGACTGAGTGACATAAGTGGACTGAGCACCATAACCAAAAGCGCATCCAGTAGCACCAGTAAAAAAGCCCCCAACAGATAAAACAGGATACGAAATATCCAACTTTCCAGCTCAAATAACCTATAACGTGCCACACCCTGTACCACTCCCACATAGATCAGCAGGAAAAATAGGAAAGCATAACCCTGTGACATGGCGGCATCTATATCCAAAAGGTTTGGCATACTCACCAGCAAAACAGGAATACCTGCACCCAGCATAAGAGACAAGCCAAACCAGCGTAAAGCAGCCTGTGCAACGGGATCATATTTTGTCTTACGATATTGCCACCAGCTCAGCAATAAAATAATGCTTAGCGCGATCAACAGTGGAACAAAGGCACCAATCGGAGGGCCAGAAAAGAATACCTTGAACATATCGCACAGCCACCAACAGAATGTACCGACAACAAACAGCAGTTGTAATCTGGGTGGAAGCAAACGGGCGGTAGGATAATTAGAAAACAGTAATACCAATACAATGCCAAACAATGCAGCACCTGTATGGTTAAGGTTGGACAACAGCTCAAATAAGGGTGCTGGCAAGGCAAGTATCCGAGTACTATAAATAGCAGCCGAGAATGCCGCTGCCATAATGCAGCAACCAGCAATAAACAGGATCAAGGTGGTATAGCGTTTGCGGCTCATGCCCCATACCCAGCCCCCAATTAAAAAACTGCTCAGCCCCACCAAAATTTGCACCCAGAACACCATAGGCAAACTATTCACAGGTCGTCTGGGTTTTACATCCAGCACGATACTATTTCCATTGGCAAACTGCATACTGATTTGTCGTTGGCGTAGCACACCTGCCAAATAATCCTGACGGGAAAAAAACTGCCTGCTTTGCTGATAGGTTTCCAGTTGGTCAGGATCCTCCATGACATCCTGCTCAACCAGTTCTATTCTGTTTCGGCCATCTGCACTGGCAATTGACTGGACGATCTGTCCCTGTTGAACACCTCCAAGCGGCATGCTGATGGTATCCACCACTATATGTTGTTTATCCAGTGCCAGCGTCAAACCAAACCAGGGTTGATAGAGTGCAGTCATCACTGCAAGCAGTGTCAGCATTATTCCAGTGAGTAGAATGCCCCACATCGCAACAAAAGGTGTTTTTATCATCTTGCCATATGCCCCACCTGTCCTATGCACACACATGGCAAGTATTTATATTGTTTAAAACAATGTATTAATTTTAGCTTGAATTCATAACATGACGGATTTTAATAAGCTATAACACACCTTAATACACCCGCTAAAATGCTTTATTTTGATTATGCTGAACTATTGAAACAATGTAATCTCATCCACGTCCGTTGTGTACAGAATCCATTTATATCCATTGATTCATAATGAAAAGGTCAACTCAACCCTTGAACCTTTTTTCTCTGGCAGGCTTTGGAAATGCAGCGTTGCCGAAAGTTCTGTTGCTCGCTCCCTCAGGTTTTTCAGCCCATTCCCCTCAGACTGGTTAGCTTCACCATCAAATCCAGCACCATCATCACAAATGACTGAAACCAGTTGTGAATCAACCAGGCTAATGTCAATGATTACTCTCTGGGCATTGGCATACTTCATTATATTACTGATGATTTCCCGAAGCATAGAAATATAATGCCTGTATTGTGCATAACTCAAGGTGATGGGTACATCTCCAAGCTTTTGTTGCCAATTCAGTTCTATCCCACAACTTTGCAGGCGGGTCGCAACCTCATGCTCAAACTCCTGCAAAATCACATTTAACTCAACACCCGTACCCAATAACCCATTGACAATGGTGCGCATTTCAGCAATCGCCTGACGAATGGCCTGCTTGGCTTGATCCACATCTTTCTGGTAGAGGCCTGATAATAATTTTGCCCCCAGATCATCATGTAAGTCACGGGCGATACGGTGTCTTTCCTCACGTACACCATTATCATAAGCAACCCGACTCTCTACTGCCTGAGCTAAAAACGGCAATAGATTCTGGATCAGTTGCTGGTCATATTCACTAAACAAGCGGCGGCCTTGCTGCGGATAGCTGAGACGCATCGCCGCCAGCCCTGCCACCTGTGGGGTATACAGCACCAGTCCGTTGTCTTCAATTTGGCTATGATTTGTCTGTTCACTTATTTCAAGGTTTAATGGCTGAAACAGGTCATTCAACAAGGCTTTCCACTGTAGCTGTCTTTCCTGTTCATTCACCGCAAAACTGACCTGCAAGATTCGTTCAAACAGTTCGCTGTCGGATAACTTTTTGCGTTGTAACAGGCGTGCCTGTAGCCAGCCACGGATAGGCAGCCAGACCAGACCACAAATCAGGATGGCCAGACTGAGTGACATGAGTGGGCTTAACATCATCACCAGAAAGGCATCCAGCAACACCAGTAAAATCGCTCCTGCCAGCCAGTACAGAATTCCGAACGCCCAACGGTCCAGACTAAATAACTGATAGCGTTTTAAGCCAATCGCAATACCAATCGTCACAAACATGAAGAAACCAAACGAATAGCCTTGCGACATATTAAGCTGGATGTCAAGTAGCTGGGTACTCTGAACCAAAAATACAAATGCGCCACTACTGACCAGAATCCATAAAGCAAACCAGCGCAATGCCACTTTTGCCCGTGGATCATGTCTGTTTGCCCGCCATTGCCAAACCATACATAAAATTGCGCTCAGCATTTGCAGGGTAACGGGTAAATCGCCCCCCATGCTTGGTTCAGGCAAAAGAAATAAGGTATCGAGCAACCACCAACCAGAGAAAAATATCGGTATTGCCCACAACCATTGGGTTCTAATCAACTGCTTTGGGTACACCAGGAATAGACTGATTAATGCACAGCCATATAGCAATGCGCCACCCGTATTGATTGCGACAAGTACCCGAAATAATTCAGCATTTAAAGCCAGATCACGGGTGCTATAGATGGCTGCGGAAAAGGCAAATACGGGATAGGCTGCATTAAGTAAGGCAAAAACACGGGGGGCGATTTCATTGGGACGCAATGCCCAAATCCAGCAGCCCAGTAAAAATCCAATCGAACTGACAGCAAGCTGAAACCAGAACTCAAAAGGTAAATCCCGAAGCGTTCGTTTAGGCTGAATATTGACAGGATATGGCGTTGAGCTTGAATGATCGCCTGACTGCAAAAATATTTGCTGATGCTGGCTCATCAGTTGATGAACTTGACTCTGCTTAATAAAAAATTGCTGCATCTCAGGATAGGTTGCAACAAAATGGGGGTCTTCAGTAAAGTCATTTGCATTGAGTAGTATTGGATTTTGTTCACCTGCTGCTGAAATCGCAACTGAATCCACATCCTGTAATATCAATCGCTCCCCGTCAAATACCGAAATTTTCTGGCGTTCTTTGACTTCAAAGCGTAAATGGCTACTGGGCTGATTTACCGCACAATAGATGACCGCAATAAGGGCCAACGACAACCCTAAAATGGCATAAAACAACCGATCCGCTGGTGTTTTGCGATGCAAAGCCATGTATCACCACAATATGAGTATCCTTTCTGTGAACTAATGATAATCCAGAACATATAAAAAAGGATGCTGTGACAGCATCCTTTCTGACGAAAACAGTGTGTTATTCAATGTTTAGCATACTGCTCAAGGTTTCAGACACATTCTTCGATTTCACTTTCGGCTGCAATGCTTTAAGCGCTTGCTGTACTTGACTGCGTTGTGGTTCAGCCAAAGTGTACCAGCGAGAAAGTACCTGTAATAAACGGGAGCCTAAAATTGGGTTTTTCTCATCCAGATAACCTGCCAGTTCAATAAAATGATCTACACCAAAACTCCACGTATTGACTGGATTATTTGATAAACCACCACTGACAGAACGGATACGGTTTGGTGTGCCCAAGTCATAATTGGCATGTTGTGTCAGATATTTGATGGTTTCCTCAGTTGCATTTGGATTTGAGGATTGAATGCTAAACCATTGATCCAGCGACAAGGCTTCATCTTTAAAACGATTATAAAAGTCATCCAAAGCATCTTGAGCCTGTGGTGCATCATTCCAGACCAGCACACGCAATGCTCCCAAACGTTCAGACATATTGCCCGTGTTTTGATACTGCGCATAAGCCAAATCAAATACCGATTCATCACCCTGACGTGCCAGCATATTTAGCATGATATTTTTAAGCGCCCGCACACCCATCGCCAAAGAGAACTCTTTTTGCATCTCTGGATCTAAAGATAGATAGGTGTCTTTCCAGAATGAACCCAACTCACGAGCCAACCTATCTAGCACTGCTTCACGTTTCTCACGAATAAGCGCAGGTTCATAATCCTGGTCAATACGGCTACCCAAGTAGTTTTCACTTGGTACATCAAACAGGCGTGAGGCAAGCAAAGGATCTTTATTGACCAATTCAGGCAAGGTATTTTTAATCGCCTGAATATAGGCATCGACCTTATGGTCTTGCATTAAGATGCGTTCCAGCAAGGTTTGTGTGGCTTGCCACTGGTTAAAACCGTTGGTTTCGTGCTGAATCAGGAAAGCAAGATCATCATCTGAATAGTCAAACACCAGATTGACGGGTGCAGAGAAATTACGCAATAACGATGCAACAGGTTGTGTAGTCACGCCTGTAAATTCAATACTCGCCTCATCCTGATCAAATAGATACATCCCATCCTTGACATCATTGACGAAGAGATCAGGGCTATGCAAAGTATATTGCTCGCCAGTATTGGCATTGAATAATGCTAGAGCCACAGGAATTGGAACGGCTTTTAAATTTGGATATTTAGGATGTGCTTTTAGGCTTTGTTTGAAGCTAAGACGATAGGTCTGTGCAGCCGCATCATATTCACCTTTGGCTTCCAGCTTTGGTGTACCTGGCTGGTTATACCAGATCAGGAAATTAGTTAAATCGACACCTGAACCTGCGCTTAATGCAGCAACCCAGTCTTCCACCGTCACCGCCTGACCATCATGACGACGGAAATATTCATCCGTTCCTTTACGGTATTTTTCCTTGCCCAGCAAGGTCGCCATCATGCGGTTAATTTCCGCACCTTTCTCATAAACCGTTGCCGTATAGAAGTTATTAATTTCAACAAAATGGTCTGGGCGTGGCGGATGCGACAGTGGACCTGCATCTTCAGGAAATTGATGCGACTTCAACACCGCCACATCATCAATACGCTGGACTGCTGCCGACTGTAAATCCTCAGAGAAAGACTGGTCACGGAAAACTGTCAAACCTTCCTTTAGACACAACTGGAACCAGTCACGGCAGGTAATACGGTTGCCTGTCCAGTTATGGAAATATTCATGGGCAATCACTGACTGCACCCGCATAATGGCTGCATCAGTGGTGTATTCCTCATCGGCAAGCACACATGAGGTATTGAAGATATTTAAGCCTTTATTCTCCATTGCACCCATATTGAACTGGCTCACTGCCACGATCATATAGTTGTCGAGATCATAAGGACGGCCATAATGTTCTTCATCCCAACGCATCGAATGTTTGAGGGCTTCCATTGCGATATGACATTTTGGAATATCTTTTTCAATCGCATAGATTTCCAAGGCAACATCACGACTTTCCGAAGTGGTATAACGATCTTTGAGTACCGCCAGATCACCAATCACACATGCAAATAAATAGCTTGGCTTTTTGGTCGGGTCTTGCCAGATGGCAAAATGGCGCTCCTCTCCCACTTCACCTGTTTCCAGCAAGTTCCCATTGGCTAGCAAGACTGGATATTTTTTGTCAGCTTCGACACGGGTGGTAAACTCCGCCAACACATCTGGACGGTCTGGATAGAATGTAATTTTACGGAAGCCCTCAGGCTCATTCTGCGTGACAAACAAGTCACCTGCCTTATACAAACCCTCAAGCTGGGTATTTGATTCAGGATGAATAATCACTTTGGTTTGCACAATGACCTGATCTGGTGCATCGGTGATCACCAATTGTTCACTGTCCAGTTGATATTGACCAGCATTCAACAACTGTCCATTCATTTGAATGGATTGTAGCTCCAGATCACGACCCAACAATACCAGTTCACCCGCTGCCTGACGTTTCATAACCAGTGTTGAATCAACAATGGTGTGATCATCATAGACCTGAATGTCCAAATGAATCGACTCAACCAGAAAAGCGGGCTTTTGATAGTCTTTTAAATAAATGGTTTGATCTGCCTGTACAGGAGGTTGTGCCGCAATATTCATCAGTATTCCTTATCTTTAGTCATGTCTTTTAGATGGTCTTGTTGGCAAGACTCGTAATGACTTGATCATACGCCAACTGATACAACCTGTCTTTAAGACCCAGTATGAGTTTTAACAATTTTATTGGGCTGAACTCCGTCATTTTCAAATCAAATTGAGTCAATGTGCTGATCGTTTAGACAAAATTACAACATAGTTTTCCATTCTTAAATAAAAACTACAGAAGTAATTGCCTTTCATCGCTCAACTTACATTTTTTCCCAGACTTTTACATTTTGTGCACGGTTATTGCTTAATGATATATGCCAATGTAGGTATATAAAATAACAAGCGAGGGTTACTGTTATGGAATTAAAAGCACATCTGTATCGTCTAGAAAATATTAAGGCAATCCATGATCTTGCTGCTGCGGGCATTGATCATCATGTGATTTCAGTATTCTTATCAGCGGAGGGTATTGATCTTAGCGCCCTGGAAGTTACCAATATCGTGAATACCTATGATGCGCTTGGAAAAGAAAAAGTACCAAGCAAAAAAGTGCAGGCACTGATTGCCGCGAAAAAAATCGGTCAGGAGGACGAAAATCTACCGTGCCCTGTTTAGTTTAGTCAATAAAAAACCTCGAACCCATTTGGATTCGAGGTTTTATTTTTAAATAAAATTAAGGATTTCCACTGTCTGTACGAATCCAAACCTGAGTACGGCCCAATGCGGAAATACCTACATATCCACGCATACGTAAACGTTTACCGTCAGTACTTAAGTTCGCCTTGCCCTTATAGATTTTGCCGCTTTTTGCCTCTAACACCTTTCCGTCAACATAAGCATTTGGCTTATCGGGATCTTCCCTAAATCCAGACAGAATTTCCAAACCCAGAATTGGCTGATTGGTATAAGGCGGAGGACATTTTGTACAATGAGTTAACGCAGCTCCACCAGGAACAGGATAACGATAAGCAATTTTACCGTGGTAACGACCATCAGCACCTTTCTTGATTTCTACAATTGATAGTTGTTCACCAGTTCGGTCATCAATACTTTTCCAGAAACCTTCAATTGATGCAGCAAAACCAGTCACGCTGGCAAACGCAATAGTCAAACCCACGATTCCTTTCATGAGTACACGATTTAACATATTATCTCCGTTAACTTTAAATGACACTTCGTACTTATTAGACTTGATTTAAAATTTTATTCATTAAATCAAGTTTATCTTACCCTATACCATCAGGTTTTTTTATAGTTAAATCAGCTTAAATACGACTTAATATTTAGACTCATATTTAAGGGTTTGCACTGTCTGTACGAAGCCAGACCACGGTGCGGCCCAATGCAGAAACCCCCATATAACCACGCATGCGCAGGCGTTTACCCTCACCACTCACCACAGCCTTACCTTTATAAATTCGTCCAGATGTAGGTTCCAACACTCGACCATCAATATAAGCATCTGCTTTATCTGGATCTTCCCTAAATCCAGACAAAATCTCCAAACCCAGAATGGGTTTATTTGTATTAGGCGCTGGACATTTGGTGCAGTTGGTTAGTGCAATACCATGTGAGTTTGGATAGCGATAAACGATTTTTCCATGATAACGACCATCGTTTCCTTTACGGATTTCAACAATTGACAGTTGTTCACCTGTACGTTCTTCAATACTTTTCCAGTAACCCTCGATAGAGGCTGCAAAAGTTGTTAGGCTTGCACAAGCAATAGAGAATCCCACGATGCCTTTTATGAGCATACGATTTAGCATAGTAACCCCGTCATTTAAAAAGAAACACATTTATCTTTATAGAACCAATTTTATATAACTTATCACATTTTTAAATCAACTAACTTTGACGCCCCAGTTCGAAGTTTTATGGATTTGCATGTTCCGTTCGAATCCAGACCACAGTACGCCCCAAAACAGAGATTCCCATATAACCACGCATACGCAGACGTTTACCATCACTTGTCACCACGGCCTTGCCTTTATAGACACGGCCACTGGTGGGTTCCATGATTTTACCGTCAATATAGGCATTTGGGTTGTTGGGATCGTCTTTCAGCTCAGATAAAATCTCCAGCCCCAAAATCGGTTGGTTGGTATAGGGTGCGGGACATTTAACACAATGGGTCAATGCCACACCATGAGGGTTTGGGTAACGGTAAACGATTTTTCCATGATATAGCCCATCGTTTCCTTTGCGGATTTCAACAATTGACAGTTGCTCTCCAGTACGATCATCCACACTTTTCCAATAGCCCTCAATTGGTGTTGCATAAATAGCAATACTTGAGAAAAGTAGTGTCGCGCCCACAAAACATTTTTTTAATAAATTTTTGTGCATAAAAGCCCCCACTGGCGCAGATATAAATAATATATGCACCTAAACCGTTAAAAATTAATGGCTAAAAATGCTTAGGGATTTGGGCTGTCCGTTCTAATCCAGACCTGGGTACGTCCCAGGGCGGAAATCCCCATGTAGCCACGCATACGCATACGTTTGCCATCAGCACTGAGTTGTGCCTTACCTTTATAGATATTGCCTGTTTTGGGTTCCAGAACACGACCATCAATATACTGGTTTGGGTTCTTTGGATCTTCTTTTAATCCCCAGGCAATCTGGAGACCTAGGATGGGTTTATTTTTAAAAGGTTCAGGGCACTTGACACAGTTGGTCAGTGTGGCTCCCCCATTTAGGATGGGATAACGATAGACAATGGTTCCTGTATAAGTACCATCAGGTTTCTTTTTAACTTCGACAATTGAAAGCTGCTCGCCTGTACGGTCATCAATGCTTTTCCAATACCCTTCGGGTGTTGCAGCAAAACCACCTGTTGAGAGCACCGCCAAAGAAATTCCCATGATTCCATTCATGAGTGAGTTTTTTTGCATAAAACGCTCCATAATGCAAAATAGTTCCGTCTTATATATATTTATTCTAATGTGTATAGACAGTCAACACGATCAATGGATATTTGACTGTCTAAAACGAGCGTAAATTTTAACTAATTCACATATTTAAAAATAAACGATTAAGGTGACGCACTATCAGTTCTAATCCAAACCACTGAACGGCCAAGTAAAGAAACTCCGATATAGCCTCTTAATTTTAAACGTTTCCCATCTGCACTCAGATGTGCTTTCCCTTTATAAATTTTGCCAGTACCTGGATCAAGCAACTTCCCATTTATATAATTACTAGGATCTTTAGAATCCTGCGTAATGCCTGTCATAATCTCCAAGCCTAAACGGGGTTTATTGGTATAAGGAGGTGGACATTTTACGCACAATTCATTGCCTGAACCCCCTCTAACATTTGGATATACATAAACTGTTTTGCCCCGAAAGGTTCCATCCGCAGCTTTTTTAATTTCTATAATTGCAAGTTGCTCACTCGTACGATCATCAATACTCTTCCAGTAACCCTCTATTGAAGCTGAAAAGATAGTGGTTGATAACAGAGATAAAGAAATTCCCACGATTCCATTCATGAATAGTTTTTTTTGCATATGAAACTCCATAATACAGAATAGATCTACCGTATATATTTATTCCAATATCTATAGACAATCAACCAACTAAGGGATTTTTAACTGTCTAAAAATGAAATGAAATTTATACCAAATCCTATATTTGAAAATAAATAATCAAGGTATCGCGCTGTCTGTTCTAATCCAAACCACTGTACGGCCTAAAGCTGAAATCCCAACATAACCACGCATAAAGAGACGCTTGCCATCTGGGCTTAGGCGTGCTTTACCCTTGTAAGTTTTACCTGTTTTGCTTTCAAGGATATGTCCCTCTATATAGTTGTTGGGACGTTTCGGGTCTTCCACCAACCCAGTCAATACTTCAAGTCCCATACGTGGTTTATTGGTATAGGGAGCTGGACAATTCATACAGTGTGTCACCACAACGCCCTGGGCACTTGGAAAAATATGAACAATCTTGCCACGGTAGGTATTGTCAGAAGCCTTTCTAATTTCAATAATCGTCAGTTGCTCACCCGTTCGATCATCAATACTGCGCCAATATCCCTCAATCGAAGCAGCATAAGAAACAATGCTAATAAAACAACCTATTAACCCCAAAACACATTTCTTCAATAATTGGTGACTCATCTTTTCCCCTTTCTGCTCTTTTAAAATAGCATTGAGTGATTACTCTAATCGGCGCGGGAATTTACCATATTTAAAAAAATATCAACGTTATAAAGTTAACTTTTAGCTACAGTTCAGTCTATCAGGTCTCATTTTGGAACTACTTTTTAACGATACAAACTTTGCATCATTGTCTTGGTCCAGCATGTATAATCTTTTTTTTTATAAGTATGGGTTAGACATCAATGGAGTTACAGATTCTACAAAAACAGTTAGATGAAAGTAGCCATTGTCCACTGTGCCATGCTTCCATGTACTGGATTGAGGCGGAACAATACACACATGAACTGCAATTTCATGAATGTAGCCACTGCCAGCATCGCGTTTTTAAACAGGACAGCAACCTAAATTGTCATTGTGCCTCCTGTACAGCACAGCGCAAGAAACAGACCCAACAAACGCGATTGCAGGAACAGCGTAAAAACAAGGTAAAAGATGAAGTCATTTACAGCCTTGATCAGCTGAGTTTTCTCAACAAGTTATTCCTGCTTAGCCTACTGGATCAGTATGCGCGTGAAGATGTCCAGCATGATGAACTCATTCATTGGAAAAATTCCAAATATCACGAAATTACGCCGAATTACCTATTTCAGAACCATCTTGTTCAGGAACTGCTGAAAGCAGGCATTTTAAAACCGCAGGATTCAGGCATTGAGACTGAGCATTATTACTTGAATGTTCGTCTTGATGGTTATGCTGACCCAAGTCTTTTTAGCATCACACAGCAACTTCGTCACTGGTTTTATGAAAACCTGAGTTTGGGTATTCCATTCCAGACCACGGATGAAGTGAAAGATAGTCTTTACCTTGTTCTATATCAGGAAATTGTTCAGTTTATGCAGTTTTACTGCCGTACCTGGGGCATCCAGATTGCAGGGAATCGACATTTTCAGAGTTTCTGTTATCGCTTGATGGAAAACCTTGCAGTGGGACAGATTTACTATTTAATCCAGACTGCACTGGAATATCTGTACAAACAAAAGGCATTGCAGCCCCGAAATGACAAGTTTATCAACACCAACCTGCTCAAAAAGACGCTGGAACAGTATCGGGAACGTGCCTTGACTGAACGCTGGGAAACCTCCACCTTACCAAGACCACATAATATTCCATTTAGTAAAATGAGCGAGATTCTGCTGTTTAAGTTTCTTGGTTATGATGAGCGTATTTTCATACAACCTGTGTGGAAATCATGGCGTAAAATCGAACCACGCCTCAGTTTTTATTCTGTAAAACGTTGCATGTATTGTGGTTCAAATGATCTGGTGGTGGATTATGATGCCAAGGATTATGTCTCGCTGATCTGTCGCCATTGCAAGCATCAAGACCACTATTTCACACGTTAAAGCTTTTAAGGATTTGTGATGTCATCAAAACAACAACTGATTGAACAGATTATTCAGGCGTGGCATGAACTACAGCGACAAACGCCTTTGGTTCAGTGCATGACCAATAGTGTTGCCAATAATTATGTGGCCAATATCCTGCTGGCGGCTGGCGCGTCCCCTGCCATGATTGACAACCCATTTGAGGCGGACAGTTTTACGCAAATCAGTTCAGCCTTAAGTATCAATGTCGGAACACCGACGACTGAACAAACTCAGGCCATGCTGATTTCGGCACAAACAGCGCAACAACATCAAGTGCCGTGGGTGCTTGATCCAGTGGGTTATGGTGCGGTTTTAAAATGGCGGAGTGAAACGGTTGACCAGCTTCTACAATTTCAACCGACCATTATTCGGGGCAATGCCTCTGAAATCAGCACACTTGCAGGCAGCCAGGTACAATCAAAAGGTGTGGACAGCACTCTCGATAGTCAGGATGTCTATGCCCAGGCAAAAAACCTGTTACAACATGCTGAATGTATTGCAATCTCAGGTGAATCGGACTACCTCATTTCCAGACAGCTTGATACCGTGATTAAGGTGAATGGCGGGAGTTATTTACAGCCTAAAATCACTGCAACAGGCTGTGCCTTGGGAGCACTAACGGCGGCATATAGTGCCGTCAGTTCCCCACTCATTGCAGCACTTGCCTCACATACCCATTTCGCAATTGCGGGAAAGCTTGCCTATGATCAGGCACAAACCGTAGGCAGCTTTAACGTCATGTTTATGGATTATGTGCACATGCTTGATGAAAACCTGATTCAGCAATATGTGGATATTGAAATATTGGAATAAGGCCCTGCCATACAAACAGCGCCTTAAGCTTATTTCAACAGCAGATAAATATCCGTGATCAGGTCACATTCGTCCACATCATGGATAAAGTTGTGATAATGGAAAAATACGGGAAAATCGCCAGCTTCCAGTTCCGATTGCGGTAACCAGTCGCGATATAAATGATAGACACTGTCTTTTATATTGTCATGACTGCCTAGATGGCGTATCAACGCATATTTTCCTTTAGGGATGATACCTGACTTAACCCCGTATTGATTTTCAGGCACATCTGTATTGATTGTACCTGCGATATCAAAACGGAATTCTGCGCTTGGCGTTTGTTCAGGGTCCGAGAATGGAATGCCGTAGGTTTTACTTTTCAAGATTGGAGATAAGCCTGTTTCCTTGCGCCACGCAATAAACTGGGCTGCGGTTTCAAAAACACGTTCTGGCGCGCCTAGGTGCGAGATAAATGCGATTTGCTCTTCTAGTCTTTCAACAATGTTCACGTTCATATTGAGTTCTCTCTGAGGTAGGGAAAAAACAAACCTTTGGTGCCAGGATTGCCAGTCTGGCTGTTCCCTAAACGCACTTGGAGTTTGATCAAATGAACGTTTGAATGCTCGGCTAAATGCTTCAGGACTATCAAAACCTGCCTCTAGGGCAATATCAATAATCTTGGTATCAGTTGAGAAAGCGAGTTGGTAGGAAGCCCGTTTAAGACGTGACATCTGAATAAACCTCATCACATTCACACCAGTATTTGCCAGAAAAATACGGTGAAAATGAAACTTGGACAATGTGGCAACCCGACTTAAAGTTTCCACATCAAGTTCATCGTCCAAATGCTGCTGGATATATTCACATACCCTTTGCAATTTCTGGTCATATAGCATCATACATTTAACTTATAAGCGTTCATTTGATAGAGGCTAATTTGCCAGATTCAGATTTTTCAAACTTGATCAGGATTGCGCTTTTAACTCCTCACCTAAATTTCTGCCTTAAAATAATATTCTTTTGGCACATCCAGTATTTCTATACAAATCAGATATACCATTTTCCTGCCCCTATTCAATAAACAACAAGGCTAAACGCACTTGATCATAAGCCATACGTGGACTGGTTGCCTCTACAATTGGACGCAGCTTGATTGAGCCATCTTCAGTGAAATGTTCAGGATTTTGGCGCTTTTGCAATTTCTTATAGATTTTGCGCACCTCTTCCACTACTTCATCGCCAGGATGGGCCACTGAAATATCCAGATTCTGTTCTTTGTGCAAACGTGCCAAATGATTGATGATGGTTGCAGGGGTCAATCCTCTTTCACTGGCAATATCTTCAATATCATAACCCTCTTCAAACAGTGCCTTGGTTTCATCCAGAGTTGCGGTGGCATAACTTTGCTTTCCACCCTTGCTGAGTTTTTTCTCATTACGGCTAATTTCAGTCGGATTTAACGTACCACCACAATGACGGATAAATGCATTTTGCTGTGTGGTTAAATCAACGTTTTCAAAATTGACTTCGGCTTCAGTAGAAAGTTCCTGAAAACGGCGATCCGCCTTAATGGCCAGACTATCCAACTCTAAAGCCTGATCATTAAAACCCAGTAGTTTTAAACCATTCAGGGACTTTAACCGCGACAAGGCCACATAGCCCTGACCTTTTTCAAAGGTATGGGTCAGGTTGATTTCTGCGGCTTCCAGTGTCATGCCCTGACTTTTATGGATGGTGATTGCCCAGGCCAAACGCAAGGGAATCTGCTGAAAACTGGCAATCACCTTACCTGCCTCATTTTCAATCGACCAAGTTTCTGGCTCAACCAATAAGGTTGTGCCATCAGTCAATTTTACTTTAGGCAAAATACCATTCTGATCATCTTCCTCAAAACCAATCACTTCTCCCAAACTGCCATTGATATAGCCCAAATCAAAGTTGTTTTTCACAAACATTACTTTGGCATGCTTTTTTAGGGTCAGTTCTTCAGGCGCGCGTACCGAAGATTTCAATGTTTCAATCAGCTTTTCATTACCATCCAGCACCGCATTAAACTGATGGCTTTCATTGTCAATCTCATTCAAATGTTGATAGTTGATATTATCGACATCCATATTATGGGTATATAAACGGGTAAAGGTTTCACCAATATCGTGCTGGCGTGATTGCTGTAGCGCTCGGATATGGTCAGTTTGAATACTCTGCGCCCGAATCGCATTTAAAATCTGGTTGAGGATTTCATCATCCTGACGGTGTTGTTCAGTCAAATAACACACCCGAAATTTCGCCTCCACCCAGGCCTCAGACATAAAGCAGAATTTATCCCGATTGGCTTCACCATTACGCCCGACTGGTGGCAACTGGAAAAAATCGCCAGCGACAATGACCTGAATACCGCCAAACGCCTCATCACTCTCTTTAAAGTATTTTAATACCTGATTGACCAGATTCAGTTGTTTGGCATGCAGCATTGAGATTTCATCAATGATGAGAACCTGCGCATTTTCCAGATGCTCTTTTAAATATTTGCGCTCTTTCATACGCTTGAGATCATCATCACTCAAACTGTCTTTAATTCCAATACCCGCCCAAGTATGAATGGTCATGCCATTCATGTGGGTTGCAGCAATCCCTGTAGATGCAGTAATCGCAACAGGCACCTTACGTGCCTTTAGATAATTGATGTATTGATTAAGCGTATAGGTTTTTCCTGCACCTGCTGAACCCGTTAAAAAAACATTTTCTCCAGCTTTTAGTAGTTTCAGTGCAGTCTCTTGTTTCATAATTTCATCAGGTAAAAGTAGCAGCCCATAGCTTACCGATTTTTTCTCAAAAATAAAAACCTAAACCGACCTGGAAAACCGCTCATATCTCAGATTGCCATTGACATCCAGATGTTTTCATTTAATGTGTTGATGAATGAATTTAGACTTTATATCAAAAATGAATACTTTAAATTTTTATACTTATCAACCAGATATCCTAGGGGATGGTTATCAGCAACTGACCCTGAACTTTGCTGATGATTATGATGGGAAAGTTGTTGCCACATTGGTTCGAAAAAAAGCTGCTCAAGCAACCAAAAAGGCTGTGTTGTACGTTCATGGCTTTACAGATTATTTCTTTCAAAAAGAAATGGCTGAACAGTTCAACCAGCATGGCTATGACTTCTACGCACTTGACCTTAGAAAATATGGGCGTTCCAAACTCCCCCATCAGACCCTGTATTATGTGCGGGATTTACGTGAATATGATGCTGAAATCAGCAAGTCACTGGAGATTATCGGTCAGGAAAACCATAATCAGGTTTTGCTTGCTGGACATTCAACAGGTGGGTTGATCACAACCTTATATGCAGCACATTATCCTGACCATCGTCTGGTTAAGGCGTTATGGGCAAATAGTCCATTTTATGATTTCTTTAAGAGTATCATTGAGAAAAAAGTGGGGATTCCATTGCTGAGTGAGTTTGGCAAGCGTTTCCCAAATGCCAAGTTTCCAAGTGGCCTAAACCCGTGGTATGTACCAAGTTTGCATAAAAAATTTCATGGTGAATGGGAATTCAATCTGGAATGGAAACCTGAATCCATGCCATTTGTACAATTGTGCTTTGTTCATGCCATCCATGAAGCGCAAAAAGAAATCCATAAAGGCATTACACTGAATATTCCAACCCTGATCATGCATTCACATCAATCCAAATACCCTAAAAAATGGGGAGTTGATGCCCAGCAAAGCGATGTCATTCTTGATGTCAAAGACATGACCAATAATGCAAAAAAAATGAAAGGTGATATACAAACCTTATCAGTACACAACGGCTTGCATGATCTGGTACTTTCAGCCCCAGCAGTACGGGAAAAAGTCTACCAAGACTTATTTGCCTGGCTTGAGCAAAAGATGCCTTAACTCACTTCCAATATAGTGACCTTATAAACCATGAATACAATAGCAGCTTCATTACCTAAAACAGTTTATGCAATTCAACATCTTGCCTTTGAGGATTTAGGTTCTCTGGAAGATGCTTTTTATCAACTTGGTTTCCGCGTCCGTTATTTCGAGGCGGGTGTTGACGATCTTAGCCCAGCCCTCAATTATGAGGGTTTAACCATCATCCTCGGTGGTCCGATTGGTGTTTATGAAACTGAGGACTACCCTTTCCTGATTGATGAGATTGAGTTGCTTAAACAGCGTTTGGCAGCCAATAAACCCACGATTGGTATTTGTCTGGGGGCGCAGTTAATTGCACATGCACTGGGAGCCAAAGTCTATGCTGGACACCAAAAAGAGATTGGCTGGGGCAAACTGGACATTCAGCCTGTTGCTGAAAATATTCTGGCAGCGCTTGAAGATACCCATGTGCTGCACTGGCATGGCGACACATTCGACTTACCAGATCATGCGACCTTATTAGCAAGTTCAGATGTTTATCCTCATCAAGCCTTTGCTGTTGGAAAGCAGATTTTAGCCTTGCAGTTTCATCTGGAAGTCAGTCAACACAGCTTTGAGAAATGGTTAATTGGTCATACTTGCGAAATACGTCATGCCAATTTGTCTATTCCTCAGTTAAGACAGGATAATCTGCTTTATGCAGCCCAATTGGAACATCAGGCACAAAAAATTATCCAGCGTTTTCTAGAAAATCTTAGCCAATAAAGTAAAGTGATGGAAATCAAAAAGCCTAGATGATCTAGGCTTTTTGATTTTTAGAATGATACGTCCTGGATTATTCACCTGCTAAAGAACATTCAAAGTTCGCTTTGTCTACTGAACAACGTGCTTTCTTCAAAACAGACATCATGCCCGCATCGTAGATCCCACGTTGTGTTAGTTCAATACGACCATCACGCATCATTTTTTGGTATTTCAGTTTATCTTCAGGCGTTAAGTCCATTTTATATTTTGCAGGGATTTCAGATTCCAGACGTTTAATGGTTGCAAATGTTTTTGGAAGCTGTTTTACAAACCATTCACGGGATTTTTGACCAAAGCCTGCTGGAAACTTCTCAGGGCGCAATACAAGGTTTGCTGTCACTTGCAGGACAGGGAAATTATACATCACACCGTTCGTACCCAGCCCCTTACTTAACTCTAATGGTTTGTAGGCATAGGCTGGCGCACCAATCATATCAACCTGACCATTATTAAACTTGGCGGCAAAGTTTGAAATGTCAGAAAGTACGGCTTGAGCACCCACACGTTGTACAATCAGTTTCTGTGCATCGTCATAGCCCAAGACAGCAAACTTTTTACCTGCTGCTTTTTCAATTGAGTTGATGCTTTTATCACGAACGAAAATATAAGCTGAGCCTAGTGGTGAAATGCCCGCTACTTCATATTTGTTACCACCAAGATTGGTGGTCATTTTGGCGGCGTTACGTGCATCTGAAACGAAAGTGATTGCGCGCTTTGCAATCTCATCACTTGGAACACCACCTAATGAGTCAATAGAACCCACATATTTATTATATGGACGTGCACGCATGGATGTCATTGCAACCGCATCGCACTTGGCTGCCTTAAAGTCATTATCAGCAACAGCTTCATCTGTAATTGCCATTAAATTGACATCAGCACCCCAGCCTTTTGCTGCCAATGCCCAGTCCTGCATCATTTTATAGGCCTCACCAGACTTTCCCAAGATGTCAAAAACACAGACATCCACTTTTGCCTGAGCAGAAATCGACATTCCCATAAGAGAAGTCGTTACGATGGCTAGTGCAACTTTTTTCATATTTTCTTCCTTTCACAAACCTTATGTTTGTTTTCTTCATTGGGCACTGAATGTGCCTTTCTACTCATAACGATTATCCAAATCATCGTTATTTATTTTTTGCCGCATTATAAAGAAACTTTTTATAATTACAGTAGGATCAGTCAATTATTTAAGTGCCTGAACAATAGGTTAGCTATTCCCCACTTAAAGAACACTCAAAATTTGTTCGTTCAACTGTACAACGGGCACGTTTTAGAACTCCCATCATCACGGGGTCATAAACTCCCAATTTAGTCAGTTTGATTCGTCCATCTCTCAACATTTGTTGATAACGGCGTTTATCTTCAGCAGAAAGCCCCTGCTTATATTTGGCAGGAATTTCTGCTTCCAGACGCGCAACGGTGGCAAAGTTTTTGGGAAGTTGCTTAATCGCCCAGTCACGTGACTTCAATCCAAAATTAGCAGGGAATTTGTCTGGGCGAATAATGATGTCGCCCGTTAAATTGATAACAGGAAAATTAAACATGGCACCATTTGCCCCTAGACCTTTTGCAATTTCCAATGGTTTATAGGCATAGGCTGGTGCAGCAATCACGTCCACCTGGTTATTATTAAATTTCTTGGCAAAATCTGAAATTTCAGAAGGGACACCGACCAGTTCCAGACGTTCCACAATCATTTTCTGGGCCTGGTCATAGTGTAAATAGGCAAACCGTTTACCTTTGCCTTTTTCAATGGTATTGATATTTTTATCGTGTACAAACACATAGGCCAAACCAATTTGAGCGATAACAGCAACCTCAAATTCATCCCCCTCTACCTTTGTCACCATACGATGCTTATTGCGGGGGTCTAGTACATAGGTAATGGCTTTTTGCGCAATCGAATTGCTGGTGATTGCACCCAAGGCATCAATTGATCCCGCAAACTTATTGTATTTACGGGCACGCATTGATGTCATGGAAACACCATCGCATTTTCCGTCTTCAAAATCATTTTGTGCCTTGGCTTCATCCTGATATGGAATCAGGTTTAGATCAGCATTCCAGGACTTTGCGGCCAATGCCCACTCTTCGACCATCTTATACGACTCACCAGCCTTACCCAGTAAATCGAATACACAAATATCGACTTTCGCATATGTTGTCGTTGAGAAAACTGTCATTAAGGCTGCAATCAAAATTCCGTTTTTCATTACGAATCCTAGTGTTATTCTTAATCTATTCAACCCCATAGAAAAACATAAACTGTTTTAAAACGTGGTCTATTTACTTAGGGGATTGGTGAAGCTATTTTTAAATATAAAAAAATGTTGTAATAGTTCTTATCAAGCCATTTTAGTATCATTTTCCGACATCGCATTTTTATGACATTCAATAAAGAATTAGAAAAAACTGTTCCTGGCACCTATATCGCCCTGATCTTGGATGTTGTATCCCGTTGGGATATTTCTGCAGATGAATTATTAAAAGACTCAGGTTTCCACGCAGAGCAGCTGGTACAACCCTTATGGCGTGCAGATGCCAAGATTGTCATGGGCATCCTAAAGCGGGCACTTGAACTTACACAGGTTCCAACTTTAGAGTTTGGTTTTTATTTAGGCATGCAAATGACCATTACCTGTCATGGGTTAATGGGAATGGCTGCCATGCTGGCTGAAAATGTCAAACAGGCACTCAATGTTGCCCAGGAATTCATTTCACTCCAATCCAGTATACATACCATTAAACTGGAAATTGTGGATGATCATGCGCTTATCACATTTGAACAAACTGAAGCTTATTATCTGGATGAAGTCATCCAAATTGCTTTATTGCTTGGGTTTGCACAAATGGGGAAAAGTATTTCTGGACATACCCTAACAGGCTTTGCTGATGTCCAATTTAATAAACCTGACTATTTTGATAAATTACTTCCCTTAATTCCTGGCGAAGTAAGATTTAATCGCCCTGTTACCTGCCTAGAATTTAAAAAAGAAATTTTAGATATTCCCCTACTTCATTCAGATGCAATTGCAGGACGTTTCGCAAGAGAAGAATGTAAATACCAATTACGTAAGCTTTTAAAACAAAACAGCTTTATCAGTACAATACAAGATCTAATTTACGATGAGGCGATGGGAATCAGCCCTTTATCAGATATCTTGGAAAAAATACAAATCTCTGAGCGTGCTTTACAAAGGAAATTAGAAAGTGAAAATACCAGTTTTAGAGAATTAGTAGATAAAGTAAGGTGTGAAAAAGCAACGCAATTACTTAAAAATCCAAATTTATCACTTGAACATATCGCAAACCATCTTGGTTATACCAATACCAAAAACTTCTCACGTGCATTTAAACGCTGGACAGGAAAGTCGCCAAGACGTTATTGAGTTTAATAGCTAGCCCTGAATAAATAAAAAGTCATAAGCGTCAAAAAAGCTTACTGGTGAATGCTCGAATCACCAGTAAGAAAGATAAACCTTGCATTGTGCGCCATACCCAAACTTATTTATTAGCCTGCGTTGACTGTTGCATCTGTGCCGTATTCTGCTTTTGCTGTGATGGCATATAATCTGGTTCATTACTGACCGCAAGAAAGAAGAAAACCAGGAATAAACAGCCAAGTAAAATACTAATCCCAACAGTAAGGTATGGGAATTTTGCTTGCTCTTGAGACATATCGTCTGCTCCTATTTAAATACTAAAATTCAATGCTGCATTATCTACATCATGGATAAAGCCCTGTAACTGGCACCATTTTGAATACGAGTTTGCATATATTCAGCATAGACCGACAACTTTTCAAAAATGTGTTCTGAATAAAACATATCCTCAATTAAATGAGCGGCCTGTTTTTGGCTAAACTGGCCAATCTGTGCCACCAGTTGCGCATTCAGGTTCGAAAACAAAGTACAAATAACTTTATGAAACTCATCTTTGTTTTTAAACAATAATTTTCGGGTATTAATCAATTTATGATTAACACTACGTTCTGCTGTATCACAGCAAATCACGTCAATTTTTATCTGCAAATAATCCTGCAAGATTTGAATTTGATCCTGATTTACAGGTAAATGTGTAATCAAAAAAAGATGGGAAATATCTGTTCGACAGAGGGCTTTGACCAAAGTTCGAAACAGAAAATCAGCTTCT
Organism: Acinetobacter sp. GD03645; assembly: GCF_029845285.1. Taxonomy (NCBI): domain Bacteria; kingdom Pseudomonadati; phylum Pseudomonadota; class Gammaproteobacteria; order Moraxellales; family Moraxellaceae; genus Acinetobacter; species Acinetobacter sp. GD03645. Next base: position 157,796 of record NZ_JAOCLL010000001.1, read on the forward strand.
TTTTTAGGCTGTTCAACCAAATCCACATAAAGCTTTAGGCTTTGGAGCACTTCTTCAATTTTTAAATTGACACTTTTCTCAGCCTGATAATATTGATTGAGGAGCGCCAGAACAGAGGTTGAAATCGGTGTTGTATAAATCACGGGCTGATTTAAATTGGCAATAATAAATGGGGCAAACAAATACCCAAGATTATTGTCATTTTCCTCTATTTTTGCTTGCACAATATAAGCGACTTTCTCTTTAGAAAAGTCTCTTAATACCTTGCCTCGTAACAAGGTTGCTTCGAGATTTACATAGTCAAGATGTAGCTGTTCTTGTACTGCTTGCGAAACCTCGCCATCCTGAAAAAGCTGGGTTATCGCATTAAGTTCTTTAGTTACAAACATCGCCCTACACACCTTTCAGCCAAACCATTGTCTTTTGATTGATCTGTACGTTTTGTACACTATTTAACAAGCCGTACCGTTCTTGGTGTTATTTTGTAGAAGATATCAATCGCTGAATAGCTACAGAGGCTGCCTAAAAAAATATAACAGATGTTTTATTTCTGCTTTATCTGTTATAAAAAAATCATAAGAATGTGTATCTACTCCTAGACACCATAACAGCAGATGATGAATAGGACTGAAAATGGTTCTGCATAAGAATTGAGCACACCGACTCTAATCTTATTTTTTAACCATTTAAGAACTGCTCTTTCACATTTTCCTAGCGACTGCTTTTGCTGGTCTGTTATAGGAGAGGATATATGGATCTCGGTCTCACTGCTTTAGAATTAGCCCGAATACAGTTTGCGTTTACTGTTTCATTTCACATTATCTTTCCCGCCACCTCAATTGGCCTCGCCTGTTTCCTTGCCATGCTGGAATGGAAATGGCTTCGTACTCAAAACCCGATTTATAAAGATCTGTTTAAATTCTGGATCAAAATCTTTGCCGTTGCCTTTGGGATGGGTGTGGTATCTGGGGTAGTGATGAGCTACCAGTTTGGTACCAACTGGAGTGAATTTTCCCGTATTGCGGGAAGTGTGACTGGCCCCTTACTGACTTATGAAGTGCTCAGTGCATTCTTCTTGGAAGCGGGCTTCTTGGGCATCATGCTGTTTGGTTGGGGACGAGTCAGCCCCAAAGCCCATTTCTTTGCCACCTTGATGGTCGCCATCGGCACTTGTATCTCCATGTTCTGGATTCTCTCCTCCAACAGTTGGATGCAGACCCCGCAAGGTTTTAGCATTGAAAACGGTATTATTATCCCAACCGATTGGTGGGCGATTGTATTTAATCCCTCTTTCCCTTATCGCTTTACACATATGGCAACCGCTGCATTTTTAGTGTCCTCCTTACTGGTGGTGGGTACTGCTGCATGGCATCTGATTAAAGGCCGTCGTGATGAACTGGTCAAAAAATCATTTTCGATGGGGCTTTGGATGGTGCTGGTCACCTCGTGCTTGCAAGTGGTGATTGGGGATCATCATGGTTTGAATACTTTGCAACATCAACCAGCAAAACTAGCTGCCATCGAGGGTCATTGGGAAACCAATCACAATGAGTCCATGCCACTCTTGTTATTTGCCATTCCTGATATGAACAGTGAAGAAAACCGCTATGAAATCGGCATCCCTCATCTTGGCAGTCTGATCCTGACCCACTCCATAGATGGCAAAGTGACAGGTCTAAAAGATTTCGCACCTGAAGATCGCCCAAATGCCACCATTGTATTCTGGAGTTTCCGTGTCATGGTCGGGCTTGGCATGTTAATGGTGTTGCTCTCTTTCGTTGCTTTATGGCTGCGTAAAAAAGGCAAGCTTTATGGTTCATCTTGGTTTCATAAATTCGCTTTTGTCATGGGACCTACAGGCTATATCGCCTTACTGGCGGGATGGGTCACCACCGAAGTTGGCCGTCAACCTTGGGTAATTTATGGGGTGATGCGCACCAAAGATGGTTTGTCACATACGGTAACTGCTGATCAGGTCGGGATCAGCTTGATCATTTTCGTGATGGTCTATGCCATCGTATTTGGTAGCGGTATTTACTATATGCTGAAACTACTGAAAAAAGGTCCTGAATTTATTGAAGCGATTGATCTTGAGCCAGCAGGCCATGGGCATTTCAAAACACCAATGCGTCCTTTAAGTGCAGTCGATGAAAGCATTGATCAACAAAACCCAAATAAGGAGAAACACCATGATTGACTTATCTCTGATTTGGGTGGGCATTATCGGTCTTGGTGTCCTGATCTATGTCATTCTGGATGGTTTTGATCTCGGGATCGGGATTCTGTTTCCGTTCATCAAAAGCCGTGAAGAACGTGATGTGATGATGAATACCGTCGCACCTGTCTGGGATGGCAATGAAACATGGATGGTACTCGGTGGTGCAGGTTTATTCGCTGCCTTTCCATTGGTGTATTCAACTGTACTATCTGCGTTGTATATGCCGATTACCTTGATGGTGATCGCCTTGATTTTTCGTGGAGTTGCCTTTGAGTTTCGTTTTAAAGCCAATCGCACCAAGCATTTGTGGGATCAGGCTTTTATCTGGGGTTCAATTCTGTCCAGCTTCCTGCAAGGCGTGATTTTAGGTGCTTATATTCAAGGCATCCAAACCACCAATGGGATTTTCTCAGGTTCAGGTTTAGATTGGTTCACTCCTTTCGCCTTATTTACGGGGCTGGGTGTGGTTGCCATGTATGCGGCTCTCGGTTGTGGCTGGCTGATTATGAAAACCGACCATGAACTACGAGATCAAATGTATGCACTGATGCCTAAGCTGATCATTTTGCTATTTGTAGTCTTTGCAGGTGTCAGTTTCTATACCCCACTGACCCATCCTGAAATTGCAGCGCGTTGGTTTGCTTTGCCAAATCTGCTGTATTTTAGCCCTGTACCAGTTTTGGTACTGCTATTTACATTCTTGATTTTAAAAGCATGTAAAGAGCGTCAGGACTTTAAACCTTTTATCTATACCTTAGCACTCGTGTTCTTGGCCTTTACTGGTTTTGTGATCAGCCTCTGGCCGAATATCATTCCGCCATCGGTCACGATTTGGGAAGCCACAGCACCGCATTCTAGTCAGAAATTTGCATTGGTTGGTGCAGTAATTCTCATCCCAATCATTATCGCCTATACCATCCTGTCGTACTGGGTGTTTAGAGATAAAGTACGGGTCGGAGATACGGGTTATCACTAAGGAGCTGCTTTGCATGAAAATTAAATCTCTGCATTTAAGCCAAACGCAATGGTTTATAATCTTATGGTTAGTTGGTTTTTTTGCACTCGCCATCATTGCAGGTCTCTTTAGACTGCTATTGATGTTTGCTTATTAAAAAAGAGATGGAGCAGCTTGCATAAAAGCTGTTCCATCAAGATGGATTCACTTTACTTTATGTATAAATCAGAACAATTAGCGCACAACCTGAAACTTCTCATTGAAAATGGATCATGGCAGCCGCACAGCAAACTTCCTTCTTTACGTGAGCAAGTGCAACGATCAGGGTTTAGCTTAATTACCGTGATGAACGCTTACCAAGAACTGGAAGCGCAAGGATTGATTTATTCAAAAGAAAAGTCAGGTTATTTTGTCGCTGAGCAAAATAATATCCAGATTCCGCAAGCCTATTCAGTTGTCTCTTTAAATCCGAAAATTGAAATTAACTCACTCGTTTTTAAATATCTCAAATCAATTCAATCTCCCAAAGTCAGCCCCTTAGGTTCTGCCTTTCCAGACAGTCAGTTGCTGTATCCCCCAAAACTGATTCAGATCATGGGACAACTTTCCCGCAATCGCCATAGTTATGATCAAACCACCAACCTACCACCTGGGAATTTAGCACTCAGAAAACTCATTGCTCAACGCTATTGTATGCAAGGGATTCCAACCGATGCAGATGACATTGTCATTACATCAGGTGGCTTAGAAGCGTTGAATCTTTCCCTGCAAGCGATTACTCAGCCGGGCGATTATATTTTATTACAGCAAACCATCTTCTATGGCGCATGGCAGGCAGCTGAACGTTTGGGACTCAAGGTGATTACCCTCTCAGAACATCCACAACATGGCTTTGATATCGAAGCTTTTGAACAAGTCATTAAAAACTATCCAATCAAAGTGTGCTGGTTTATGTTGAATGCACATAACCCGATTGGCTTTACCGTCAGCGATGATATCAAATATAAAATTGCCAAGCTGTTGCATGAACATCAAATTCATTTGATCGAAGATGATGTTTATGAAGAACTGTTTTATGGCAATCAAAAACCGCTACCAATGAAGTATTTTGATCAGCAAAATTTGGTCTTGCACTGCTCTTCTTTTTCCAAAACCTTGGGTTCAGGGTTCCGTATGGGATGGGTCTATGCTGGCAAATTTTCCGAACATATTCAGCATCTACAGTTGATGAGCACCATTTCAGCCAATGCGCTGATCCAGAATGCACTGGTGGAATTCCTCTCTCATCATCATTACGAAAAGCATCTGAGAACGCTTAGACGGTCTTTGGAAAAGAATAAAAAACAATTCTTTCAATATCTCAAACAACATCTACCGAAAGACTGTAAGGTATATAACTATCCAAGTGGCTATTTTCTTTGGATTCAGTTACCAGACAAAGTTAGTAGTATGCAAATCTATGAACAGCTGATTCAACAACAGGTCGGTGTTGCGCCAAGCCCTTTATTTAATGTGTTGCCCTCACATCAACATTTTATTCGTATGAATTGTTCCTTTGAATGGACAGAACAGATTCAGCATTCGTTAGAACGCTTTATTGAAACGGTTCAGTTGGCGATGTCGGATGAATCAGCCTTGGACAAATAGCTTTTCCGATACTGACTCGGTGTTTCCCCAAACATTTTTTTAAACGCGCGAATAAAATTTGTGGCTTCTTCATACCCCACCAGAGCTGCAACATCTTGAATACTATATTGTGGTTGTTGCAGTAACTTTTTGGCTTGACTAAAACGTACCTCAGCCAAAATCTGTAAAAAAGTAGTTCCTTGTGCCTGTAAATGTCGCTTGATGGTTCGTTCAGACATATTCAACCGCTGTGCAATCAGCGCTAATGTCGGATAAGTATTGCCAGCTTTATACAACAACTCAGAACGAATACTTTTCTGCAGGTCTCGCGCCGATTCTTTGAGTAATTTCAATTTGTCATTTTCGCAATACAATAATGCCTGCTGGAATGCGACTTGATCAGCATTAGGATTTTTACAATGCAGATATTGCTTGGGAAAACGCAGGCCATTACGTTGCTGGTTAAAATGAATCTTGATCTGAGATAAATCGATACGTTTATAATTCTGTGCATCGGCCCAATCGACAAAGACCTCACAACGTTCAACAATTTTTTCAGAAAACAAAGCTAAAAAATGAATTGCGCCAAATAGCAAACTCTCAATCAGAAAGTGTCGTAATTGATCAGATTGCTGTTCATTGCCAAATTTAACAGGATGTACACCATCCAAATAGACATAGACAAAGTCTTTATCTATGTACGATTCAGGGGTGAAGTTCTGGATTCGTGTACAGAAATATTGTTGGCACAGCGTTAATGCAGTTTCAATATCCGTACAGCTCAGAAATGCAAAGCCTAAGGCTCCATGTGAAGTGGGACGTAATTTAAAACCATATTCAATCCCAAGCCGTGGATTATCGGTCAACCTTAAAGCATTCACCACAAGCTTCGACCATTGATGTGCACTCATTTTGGCATCAGCTTGTTTCATTTCTGTCAGCACTAATCCTGTGCCAGATAAAACTTTTTCAATATCAATGGCATAATCATGCACTATTTCTAATAATAGATGTGCATAAGAAACCGATATGGTTTCCTGAAACAATCCAAAAGGATCTCGCATCGCACATCCACTGTCCTAAAATGATCATCAATATGGCATAGTCACACCTATTGTGCGAGTGTTTTATCCGAAATAATGACTGCAATCAATCAACCATCGCAGAATGAGGAAGCGCTTCAATGACCACCATGACGCTTGATCAACAGCAGTCTATTTATGTTCTCACCTTAACCAATGGCAATCAGGACAATGTCTTAAACCAAGATGTGCTGAATGAATATATCGAGATCTTTGATGAAATCGAGCGCCATTCGCATAATGCTTGCCTAGTCATTCAAAGCGACCATCCTAAAACGTTTTGCAATGGCTTAGACCTCGCTTGGTTAATGCAGCAATCCATGCAAGATAAAAAAGCTTTTACCACGCAACTTGAAAATATGCTGCTGCGCTTAGCGTTGCTTAACCTCCCTGTCATTGCGGCAATTAATGGCAATGCTTATGCAGGTGGTGCAATCTTGGCATCTGCATGTGACTTCCGCTTGATGCGGGCAGACAAAGGACGCTTTTGCTTTCCCGAAGTCAAACTCACTATTCCTTTCACTGACTGTATTGCAGAGATTGTGCAGCTCATTCCCAATCAACATGCGATTTGGGAGATGTCATTAACGGGTAAATCTATGACTGGACTCGAATGTTTAGACGCACATGTGGTTCATCAGATTCATCCTGCCGAATCATTAAATGCTGAAGTCTTTAAGTTTGCTGAAGAGATGTCACAAAAGCATCGTCTAACCTACGCCGTGATCAAACGTCAGTTGCGCCATCGCATTGTTGAGATTGCAAAACAACGACAGTTATACAATCCAGAAAAATTTGCACATCCTTTTATGATTTAACGACATATTGATAAAAATTAAATATAGGACATCTACATGAGTAATATGCAAGGAAAAACCATTTTTATTACTGGCGGCAGCCGAGGAATTGGCAGAGCCATTGCGCTGAAAGCAGCTCAAGCTGGGGCAAATGTTGTCATTGCGGCAAAAACTGAAGTGGAAACAGCCAAATTAACAGGCACGATTTATAGCGTCGCCGAAGAGATTGAAGCTGCTGGTGGCAAAGCACTGCCCTTACTTTTAGATGTACGAGATGAACAGCAAATCCATGCTGCCATGCAACAAGCAGCCAAGAACTTTGGTGGTATTGATGTACTGATTAATAATGCGGGGGCAATTGCGCTCACAGGAGTCGAAGCCACCTCATTAAAACAATATGACCTGATCCAAACCATTAACCACCGTGCAACCTTTATTTGTGCGCAGGCAGCCTTACCTTATCTCAAACAAGCAAAAGATCCGCATATTTTAAGCTTATCGCCACCTGTGAATATGTCACCAAAATGGTTAGGCATGCTCTCACCCTATGCCTTATCTAAGTATGGTATGACCATTCTGACGCTAGGTATGGCAGAAGAATTTCGTCACTATGGCATTTCCTGTAATACCCTATGGCCTGAAACTTATATCGCCACAGCAGCCGTTTCAAAAAACCTAGGTGAGGAAAATACGCAACAACTCAGCCGTAAACCTGAGATTATGGCAGATGCAGCTTTTGCGATTTATAGTACGGCGAAAGGTGAACTGACAGGACAAAGCCTAACCGATGAACAAGCGTTGGCGCGTATTGGTATCACTGATTTCACTCAGTATGCCTGTGTCAGTGGCAATACCCAACTACAAAAAGACTTCTTTCTGGATTGATTTGGGTGCAACATCATTTTTAACAACCTACTCAAATAGTTGAACTGAACCATTTAGTTCCATTCTATTTATCAAGGTTGAAAGCAGCAGAAAAGCTGTCTTTCAATCTTGAAAACGGTAAATTTCATATAAGTCTCCAATTTTTTTAACTGTACATATCCACCAGCAAGGTTAGGAACCAGCACCATTCATAAACAGATAAAATTTGAGCAATCACATTCCAACCACAAATATATTCATCTTAGCTTTTGATTTATAAGCATATAAAAATAAAAAATTATTTTTCCAATTTAACCCAAATAATCAGGTAGCCATACGGTTTGCCAAAATATTAAGCATGTCATTATAAGTTTGCATGCTAAACTATGCCTTGGTTTGAAAAAGGATCGTCTTTACTATGCAGTTTGTTCATCTCGGTATACATACAGAATTCTCGATTACCGAATCGATTGTTCGCATACCCGATTTGGTCAAAGTTGCTGTTGCAGAAGAAATGCCTGCGCTTGCCATCACCGATTTGTCCAACCTGCACGCAGCGGTAAAATTTTACGGCGCATGTCTGGGTAAAGGCATCAAGCCCATTATGGGCAGTGTCATTCGCCTGAATGATGCTGAACATCGCGCAACCTTGCTTGCCATGAGTAACAAGGGATGGCGGAATTTAACTGAGATTGTGTCGCGTGGTTTTATTGAGGGACAACAACTCAGCACGCCCTGCATACAGAAAGAATGGATACTGGAACAGGCGCAAGACCTGATCATTCTGCTGGGTCAACATAGCGATGTTGGCAAAATGCTCTGCTCATCCAACCCACAGAAAGCTGAACCGTTACTGGAAGCGTGGATTGAGAAATTTGGCGACCGTGTCTATTTAGCCCTAACCCGTACCGAACGTTTTGGCGAAGAGGATTTTATCCTACAGGCTGCAAAACTTGCCGCAAAATATCAAATTGGTGTGGTGGCACACAACGATGTGCATTTTATTGAGCAGGACGATTTTGAGGCGCATGAAGCCCGCGTATGCATTGCCGATGGTTATGTCCTGGGTGATGACAAACGGCCCAAACCCTACAGCCCTGAACAATATTTTAAAACGGCCGAGCAAATGTCTGAACTGTTTTCAGACATTCCTAGTGCCATTGAAAACACCTATGAGATTGCAAAACGCTGCAATGTCAGCTTACAGTTGGGCACTTATTTCCTACCCGACTTCCCGATTCCGGATGGCTATACCATCGACACCTATTTTGAGCATTTGTCGCGTACAGGTCTGGAAGAACGCCTAAATCATCTTTACCCAGTTGAAAAACGTGGTGAAGACTGGGCAGAGGTTCGCCAGCCCTACGATGAGCGAATCAAGTATGAAGTCGACATTATCCTGAAAATGGGATTCCCAGGTTACTTCCTGATCGTCATGGACTTTATCCAGTGGGCAAAAAATAATGGCGTACCTGTGGGGCCTGGCCGTGGTTCAGGTGCAGGTTCACTTGTTGCTTATAGCTTAAAGATTACCGACCTTGACCCACTGCGTTATGACCTGCTATTTGAACGTTTCCTTAACCCAGAACGTGTCTCCATGCCCGATTTTGACGTGGATTTCTGCATTGCAGGCCGTGACCGTGTGATTGAGTATGTTGCACAAAATTATGGTCGTGAAGCGGTTTCACAGATTGCAACATTCGGTACTATGGCAGCCAAAGGTGCGATTCGTGATGTTGCCCGTGTACTGGGCAAGTCTTATGGTCTGGCGGACCGTATTTCCAAAATGGTGCCAACCAAACCGCTGGGTGTGGATTTAAAGCAGGCGATTGAAATGGAGCCGCAGCTCAAGGATATCGTCACCAATCCATCCAATCCCGATCATGATGATGCCGCCGAAATCTGGGAAATGGCGCTCAAGCTTGAGGGCATTACCCGTAACACAGGCAAGCATGCGGGCGGTGTAGTCATTGCGCCAGGTAAAATTACTGATTATTCCGCAGTGCTGTGTGATGCTGATGGCACCAACCGCGTCGCCCAATACGATAAAGATGACGTTGAAGCAGCAGGTCTGGTCAAGTTTGACTTTTTGGGTCTGCGTAACCTGACCGTTATTGAAGATGCCGTTCAGAATATTAATAAACGAATCAAGTCGGATACCCCACTCGACATTGCCAATGTTGAACTGGATGATAAAGATGCCTATCTGGTCTTTGCCGAGGCAAACACCACTGCGGTATTCCAGTTTGAATCTGTTGGCATGAAAAAGATGCTCAAGGAAGCCAGACCAAGCAAGTTTGAAGAGATTATCGCGTTCGTTTCCCTGTACCGTCCTGGCCCGATGGACCTGATTCCAGACTTTATCCACCGTATGCATGGTGGCGAGTTTGAATATCTGCATCCTTTGCTTGAGGGTGTATTGGAACCCACCTATGGCATCATGGTGTATCAGGAACAGGTAATGCAGGCGGCACAGTTCTGTGCAGGCTATACGCTGGGCGGCGCGGACCTGCTGCGTCGCGCCATGGGTAAGAAAAAACCTGAGGAGATGGTCAAGCAGCGTCAAATCTTTATTACAGGCGCCGCCGAAAAAAATATTGATGAGGCAACAGCGAACCATATCTTTGACTATATGGAAAAGTTTGCTGGCTATGGTTTTAACAAATCACACGCCGCAGCCTATGCACTGGTTGCCTATCATACCGCATGGTTAAAGGCACATTACCCTGCCGAATTTATGGCGGCGGTATTGTCATCGGAAATGCAGAACACCGACAGCATTGTATTCCTGATTGATGACTGCCGTAACAATAAACTCGACGTATTGCCGCCCTCCGTCAATATGTCACTATACCATTTCCATGCCAGTGATGAACGCACCATTGTTTATGGTTTGGGTGCGATCAAGGGCGTGGGTGAACAGGCAATGCAGTCAGTGATTGATTCACGGATCAAGGAAGGTCCATATAGGGACCTGTTTGATTTCTGCCATCGTATTGACCTGAAAAAAATCAATAAACGCACACTTGAAGCCCTAATCCGTGCAGGTGCGCTGGATTGTCTAGGTATTGAACGTTCAAGTTTGATGGCACAACTTCCAGAAGCGGTTCAGGCCGCTGAACAGGCGCGCAGCAACCGCGAAACGGGGATTATGGACCTGTTTGGTGAAGTTGAGGAAGTTCAGCGCAAGCCAGCCAAACCTGTCAAACCGTGGTCAGATGAAGTCCGTTTAAAGGGTGAAAAAGATACGCTGGGCCTGTATTTAACAGGTCACCCGATTGATACCTATCGCCAGGAATTAAAGCAGTTCGTTTCAGTCAAACTGAATGAACTGACCCCAACACGACGTGGTGTAACCACTGTTTTTGCAGGTTTGGTGCTGGATATTGCAAACTTCCCGAACCGTATCATGATTACCCTGGATGATGGGACATCGCGTGTTGAAGTCAGTTGCAACCACGAACGTTTCCAGCGCTATAAAGACATTATCAAACTGGAACAGGTGGTGGTGATTGAAGGGGAAATTTATGAACGTGAGGGCTTTGACCGCCCGATGGCACGTTTAAGCAAGGCATTTAACCTGAATGAAATACGGCAAAAACGGGCACAGAACATCCAGATTCGCCTAGCACATGACCTGATGGGCAAATCTTTGGCAAAAGACCTGCAAGGCATGCTTTTACCTTACTGCAACATCGATATGTGTCAGCATATTGGGGTGCAAATCCAGCTTGAGCAAAGTTTTGCAAGCGCTGAACTGCTGCTGGGCGCACAATGGAAAGTTGCCCCACTTGACGAGCTACTCGCCAAACTGCGTGACTATTTCGGCAAGGATGCGATTTACATCGAATATCAGGTCAAGTCTAAAGCTGCCAAAGTGGTTGAGACGCCAAAAGTTGCGGCTGTCCCTCCACCTCCTGACAATATGTCAATGGATGAGGCTTTAGACCTCTATCAAGCCGAAGTCTCCCAATATTCTTAATTTTGGATAATCTATGAACCTGTTTGACCAAAATCATGTGTCCAAACATTTGGATCATGTGCGTATTGTGATGGTGAATACCACGCTACCCGCCAATATCGGCAGTGCCTTACGTGCCATGAAAACCATGGGACTTTCCAAACTTGTGCTTGTTGCACCAAAGACATATCCGCATCCTGACATTGATGCCCTTGCTGCTGGCGCACAGGATTTAATTGAGCAGATTGAAATTGTGGAAACACTGGAGCAGGCCATTCAGGACTGTCATCTGGTTTTTGGAACCAGTGCCCGTAGCCGAACCATTCCCTGGCCGCTGCTCGATGTTCGCCCTGCGGCAAAAGAGGCGTTGCAGGCAGCCAGCCAACAACAAAATATCGCGATTGTGTTTGGCCGTGAAGATCGTGGGCTCACCAATGAAGAGTTGGCCCTTGCCAATTACCACCTGACCATTCCAGTCAATCCTGAGTATGGTGTGTTAAATGTGGCTCAGGCCATTCAGGTGGTGTGCTATGAATTGCGTATGGCTGCACTTGAGCAAAATGCGCCAGTTACGGCAACACCTGATGATCACATGCAGCTCAAGCAACAACAAAGCATGCAGTGGGATGAGCCTTTGGTCACACAGCGGCAAATGGAAGAATTCTACCCCCACCTGGAAAAAATGCTGACTGAAATCGAGTTTTTAGACCCAAGTAATCCCCGTTTACTGCCGTTACGCTTGCGCCGTTTATTCGGAAGGATACAATTAGATCGTATGGAATATCATTTGTTACGCGGAATCTTTAGCCGCGTACAGGCTTTAGCCAATGGTTCATGGAAAAAAACAACGGAGGATCATTCCAATGATTAAACAGCTTAAAGAAGACATTCAGGCTGTATTTGCACGTGATCCTGCTGCACGCAATACGCTGGAAGTCCTCACCACCTATCCTGGGATTCATGCATTGATCATGCATCGTATGGCCCATGAACTCTGGAAGAAAGAATACAAGGGCACTGCCCGTCTGCTTTCCTCTTTTAGCCGGTTTGCCACGGGCATTGAAATTCACCCAGGTGCAAAAATTGGCAAACGTTTTTTCATCGATCATGGCATGGGTGTGGTGATTGGTGAAACTGCTGAAATTGGTGATGATGTCACCCTTTATCATGGTGTTACGCTTGGTGGCACAACATGGAATAAAGGCAAGCGCCACCCTACGCTTGAAGATGGCGTGGTGGTCGGTGCAGGCGCCAAAATTCTTGGACCATTTACCGTTCATAAAGGGGCAAAAGTCGGTTCAAATGCGGTTGTGACCAAGGAAGTTCCTGAGGGAGTAACCGCCGTTGGCAACCCTGCACGATACATCTTCAAGGATAAAACCCAGATTGAGCAGGATGAGGCACGCCGCCGTGATTATGCGGAAAGCATCGGCTTCCAGCCTTATGCGACCACGCAGGATCAGTCAGACCCAATTTTAGAAGGTATTCGTGTTTTACTGGATCGTATGCAGCAAAATGAAAAGCGCATGAACACCCTTTGCCAGCGCCTCTCTCTACTGGACCCAACATTTAAGGGACAAAACCAGAAGACACAGCCATTTAGCAAAGAGGAACTCAAAATCATTGAAGAAGTTAGGCGTGAATGTGAAGCCCAAACCAAAACATCTGCCACATAATCAAGAGATGGGTATCAATAGACCTTATCTATAAAGAAATGTAACAAGCTTCTCGTTGCAAGTTGGTTTTGCTTTTCCTAGACTGGTAAAACCAACGACCCACCTAGTTAATTCACTAAAATTAATGGATGTAAAGCATGAATTTTAAGCCTTTGGCATTACTTGTACTTTCAACTTCTGTTTTAACTGCATGTGGTACCCCACCCCTTGTAAAAAAAGAAGTAGCGGCACCCCAGCCTTTTGTTTTTAAAGAGCCAGATCCAACACCCCCTTTTTATGCTTTAAATCCAGTTAATTATGATGCACCACCAAGTTTTGAACTTGCAATTAAAGATGCAACAACACAGCCTGTGACCAAAATGGTGGTAAGCCTGCAAAATGACCCATCAAAATCAACCACACTTGAAGTGAATAAACTGATCGTTCCAACCATCGACAGCAAACAGCGCAGCATGAAATATGCCGTGCTTGCAGGCGATAATGAAGTGGATGTGACTGAGATTGATGATTTCCTACAACTGGTTGAGGGTAAGGCACGTCACTATCCACCACGTTTCCCTGAGCGTCAGGAACGTAAGGGTTATGAAACCAAACTTAAGGAAATCACACAGAAACTTGATGCCTTGGCTGAACAACCAAATGCATCACTGGATGTATTAACCCGTGCCTTTAAAGCCAGTGTGATGGCACGTAATATGGACCTCGGAACAGCATATACCACCAAATCCCTCAATTACGCACAACGTATTTTGGCAATCAGCCCAAATGACCCTGAAACCAATTTCTGGTTTGGGTTTGGCTTGTCTGAGGGTGGCGGTCAACGTGAGGCAATTCCATATTTAGACAAGGCCATTAAAGGTGGTGTACAGGAAGCCTATCTTTCTGCCGCAAACAACTTTCTTTGGCTAGAACAAAAGAAAAATGCTATCCAAACCCTAAAGAACTATAAAGTTAAATATCCAGATGAAGCTGAAGTGGCTGACCGCCTTATTAGCGAAGTGGAATCTGGTAAACGCTGGAATGTGTGGCAAGTGCTGAACTGATCCAGATTTTTTGTAAAAATAGACTGCCCTAAGCAGTCTATTTTTTTATACCGATTGAAAAAGCAGCCGTTTTTCGTATTATAGCTCTAATCTTCGCACTTAATTTGCTGAATTCCGATGCTAGCATTTACTCCAAATTGTCGCCTATTTGTTATTACCCTGCTGAGCACAATGGTCATGAGCGGTTGTCAGGTGGTCAGCCTTAAACAGCAGGCGATTGATGTCACCATTGCCAATGAACGTAACAGCATTTTAACCCAGAAAAAATTAAGTGAAGCCAGCCTCAATGTCCTGTCCATGTCGGGCAAGGAAGCCAAAGTCTGTTCACAGACACCGAATGAATGTATTGCCGACCTGCATAAAATTCCGCAAATACTGGATGAACAGTTGCTCTCAACAGCAAGTGAACTTTATCTGGCCAAATCCATGGCACTTTCAGATTCATCTGAATGTAAAATAAGTAAGCTGGCCAAACATAAGTCTGAAGATGACCAAAAAATTATCCAGAAAAATTATGAGAACTGTCTAGACCAACAACTGGAAAATCTGGATAAAAGTATCCGCTATAGTTATGCCTATTTATTTAAAACCTCCCGAAAGCCACAGGAACGGATTTTTGATAACCGACAGGTTCAGATTCGGGATTTCTACAATCAGGCGCTGACCCAATTGGTGAATGTGCATAGTCTAAGAAATCCCACCACCAATATCACCCCAACCATTAAGATTGGTAAAAGCACCTATACCCTTGATATTCAGTCCTATCAACGGTTACAGGACATGAAGCTTGAGAAGTTCATTTCAAGCTATAACATGAATTTCTCAGGTTTAAAGGCCATTAACCGACGTGACGGTTTCGGCTCTGACTTTGTTGCGGTATTTCCTTCTGGAGATGCGCCACAGCATGACAATAAATATATTCTTGACCCTTTAACCTATCATTATCCGAAAGGCACCAATCCAAACATTCACAAGGCACGTTATCTGGCGGCAACCATTATTGCACAGCCGAAAAAACCAACCGCTTCAGTGAATGATGTTTTAACCAGCCCTGAATTTGAAATTAAGGTCTATGACCCCTATAGCATTGACAAGGTCAATATCGCAGGCCAACCTTATTCATTGGCCGCCAATTTTTCCGCACCCTATGGTTTATGGCTGGCCGAAAATAATCTGGGTGCGGCGGCATACTTAACCCTGATTGACCGTGACCAGCATTTAACCATGCCGCATCTCTACATGCTGGAACCCTACAATCCCAACAAGAAGATCATTGTACTGGTGCATGGTCTGGCCAGTAGCCCTGAAGCATGGATTGCCGTGACCAACGACATTATGGGGGATGCTGTACTACGCGAGCATTATCAGGTGTGGCAGGTGTTTTATTCAACCAACATGCCGATTCTGGAAAGCCGTTTCCAGATCTATGCCCTGCTCAAGCAAGCCTTTTCCACCGTCAATCCTAAAGATGCGGCTGCGAAAGACGCTGTTTTGGTTGGACATAGTATGGGCGGAATTATTAGTCGTCTACTGGTCAGTGATGCCGACATTTCCAAACAGGCCCTGGCGATGATGAACAATCGCCAACAGACCCGTTTGAGAAAGCATCCCGTGATTGGTGAACGGTTGAAAATGGAACCGATCACCAACTTTGACCGTGCCATTTTCCTGGCTGCACCACATCGCGGAACAGACTATGCAGATCGCTGGTTTACCCTGGCTGCACGTAAGATTATTCGCCTGCCTGCAACATTCCTTACCACACTGGCAGATACCTTGACCAGCGATGATGTTGACCTGAAAGATTTCGTAAAAACCCTAACCAATGACGTGATTCAGAATGGTCCAAGTGACTTGAGCAAAAAGTCCAAGTTCATGGAATTGACTGCCAACATTCCACCAGAAAAAGGTTTGGTGTTTCATTCAATTATGGGCAACATCACCAAGAGTGACGACCCTAATGTAATTACTGACGGGATTGTGCCTTATAAAAGCGCCCATTTAGATGGTGCTGTTTCTGAAAAAATCATTCATGGCGGCCACTCCATTCAGGAAACGCCAGAAGCAATTCTGGAATTACGACGGATCCTGCGCCAGCATCTTGTTGATCATGGTTTATATAAACCTTAACCCAATCCAATAAGCCCAAATCCTGTTTGGGCTTATTATTAAGTTTTGCTAAATCATACATCCTAAAGATCAGATATGTTTAGGACTGATTTAACATTGAATTAATAAGATGTCACCAGAATCCCATATTTGGCATTAAGAAACATCCCAACCCGAATAATGTCTACACCTGCCGCATGGGTGACAGACAACTCCTGAGTATGGGCATCAAAATGAAACGAATCAAAAATTTCTTGATGATGCATCAACCATATCAGGGTATCCGTGACACTTTCATCGACAGTATATGTTTCCGACTTAAAATCCTTATCCATAATGCCATTCTGATGATTTCAACTGAAACCAACATCATAGCGGATACATCATACAAAATCAGCTTGATAAAAAAGCACTTGGCCGTAGCCAAGTGTATATGAGAGATGGATTTTTCTTAAGCCGCCTGTGGACTTACAATACTCTGGCCTGCTTTCAGGCTGGCAATCGCTTTAGGGTTAAATTCAAGCGCCAGTACGTGATTATCCAAGTGGACATGATAAGCGCGAATCAAGGCTTGCTGCCCCTCATCTGTGTCAAGCACATATTCATCAGCGATATTTAAAATACCCTCCAAATTGGTGGTGCTTGAGGCACGGTCATGGCTAAACAGGTCATAAATGGTTTGCAGATTGAAACTGGTCTGCTGTTCTGTAGGATGATTTTTAAGGTAACTCTCCAAGAATAATACCAGCTTATGCGCAAAGAAATAGTAGTTCGGTTTATGGGTATAAAGCATATTCATTGAAAGCTCCTCTCGGTGTTTTTTTCATCAACTCATGATTAAAAACTAAGGATTCAATCTTAAAAATTTCTTAAAAGAAGTTTGGTCTTTTTGTTAAGCGTTCAAGCCTTTTTATTGTTTATCTCAAACGTTTACATAGTGCTTACATAAATTTAGGCATTAAAAAACCACTTAGGATTAGTACACCTAAGTGGTTGTTTTATATGGTGGGCCCACACAGACTTGAACTGTGGACCAACGGATTATGAGTCCGCTGCTCTAACCAACTGAGCTATAGGCCCCTATAAAGTTTTAATCATATTTCTTATGATTAAGGCTGCCTGATCTTAGCTAAATTTAACTTAAATTACAAGCAGATGATTTTATCAAGTCGCTAAAAAACGAACTAAAACCAAAAACTGCGCTGATTCTATCTGATCTCTGCGTCTTGAGTAAAGATAATATCTGCATATTTTGATCAATTAAGAAACATCCAAATTTCTTTTTAGTGTGGAATTTTAGGATATGTATTTTCTAAAAAACTCGTATTACACTGCTGCCATTCATTTGTCATGTATTTCTGCCATGAAAAAACTCTTAGGAAAATCCATTTTTAAAGCAACAGGTTGGACATATAACGTCGATCCAGCCATTTTAGAAAAAAAACAGGTCATCATTGGCTTTGAGCACACCTCAAATCTGGACACCATCCTGTCACTTGCACTATTTGAAATTTTAGAGCTTAAAATCCATACCCTGATCAAAAAAGAGCTGTTTAAAGGCCCTCTCAAACCGATTCTGGAAAAACTTGGTGGCATCCCTGTTGACCGCAAGGCCAGCAAAGATATTGTCACGCAAATGGTTGAGCTGTTTAATCAAAATGATCGTTTCAACCTTGTGATTGCACCTGAGGCAACACGCGCCAAAGATGGTGAAGAACGCAAGCCAATCCGTACTGGTTTCTGGCATATTGCCAAGGCGGCAAATGTACCCATCATCCTGATGTACGCCAATGCCAAAACCAAGCAAGGCGGTATTCTAGGTAAAATTTATCCAACCGACTTGCAGCAGGATTTAGAAAAAATCAAAACCTTGTACGCCGAATATGGCATTGATGTGAAAATTCAATAACGTTTGTTCTGTTCACGTTAAGATCATCAGGCCGATTTTAAATTTGGAATATCAAATACGGTTGTTTTCAACAAAACCATCGCTATGCTAATATTCCTGCACTTTTTTAAGTTTTAATTTTTTGGAGTTATTTCCATGGCAGGTCATTCTAAATGGGCCAACACAAAGCATCGTAAAGCAAAACAAGATGCCAGCCGTGCTAAAGTCTTTACTAAATATATTCGTGAAATCGTTACAGCAGCGAAACTAGGCGGTGGCGATCCAGCCAGTAATCCCCGTCTGCGTGCGGTGATTGAAAAAGCACTTTCAGTGAATATGACGCGTGATGCAATCAACCGAGCTGTTCAGCGTGGTGCAGGTGGCGAGGATAATGAAGATTTAAACGAAGTCACTTATGAAGGTTATGGTGTTGGTGGTGTTGCCGTTCTGGTTGAAACCATGACAGACAACTTAAACCGTACTGTGCCAGACGTTCGTCATTGCTTCTCAAAAAATAATGGTAACCTAGGTACATCGGGTTCAGTGGCTTATTTATTTACCAAACGCGGTGAAATTAGCTTTGAAGATGTGTCTTTAGAAGACAAAATCATGGATGTGGCACTGGAAGCTGGTGCAGAAGACATTGAAGTTTCTGAAGATGGAATTTTGGTTATTACCACGCCAGAAAGTTTTGGTGATGTACAAGATGCCTTGAATGCTGCGGGTTTAAAGTCCGACAATGCAGAAGTGGTCATGAGCCCATCAACCAAAGCTGAAATCACAGATATTGATCAAGCCAAGCAAATCATGAAAATGATTGATATGTTTGAAGATCTGGATGATGTTCAAAACGTCTATACCAACGTTGAATTCTCTGAAGATGTTCTAGCTCAACTCGATGCTTAATCCACTCAGATGAACAAAAAATGCATCTTTTTAGATGCATTTTTTATAGCTTGTTCAAAAGCTTATAGCAGTTAAATACGTTATATTCCTTAATCACAAAGCTTGAATGCAGTGCAACCACGCTGTCAATCTTGCCAATACGGCGTAACAGGATTTCACTGTAGTCATCCATATTGCGAGCCACCAGTTCCAGAATAAAATCTGCGCTCTGCCCCGTTACCAAAAAGGCATTGGTCACTTCTGGAATATCTTCAATTTCCTGCAAAAACTTGTCAAACGTTTCACTGTCATGCTTGCTCAAGGAAACCTGCAACAGGATATGCAGGCTAAAGCCGAGTTTATTAAAATTGATTTCTCGTTTGAGCTGTCCCATCACCTGAGACTCAATCAGGTTTTTGATACGGCGATGAACAGAACTGACAGATAGGTTGATACGCTCTGACAGTTCATTCAGGTTGACATCCTCATGGGTCAAAATTTCAAGAATCTGTTTATCAAAACGATCTAATTCCATCTTCAACTCTTTCAATTCGAAACTATACCCATTATAGAAATTTAACCCCATTTAGAAAGTTAAATTTTAAATATTCTCAACCAGCATTATAAATGACACGACATTTTCCTAAAATGACATTCAATATAGACAGATACCTCAATATATTTTGAATCACTGTCGTAAAGCTTAGGCCTAAACTTAGGATTATACTTAATGAAATTTCCCTTCCCAGAAAAAATCCATGCTCCAGCAGCCATCAATAACTTAATTGACCGTTCAGGATTACACCATAGCTACCCATTTAATCCAGAGACAGAAGTTCATATTCCAAAAGGAAAATATACCTGTGTACATTATGGTTCGATGTTTCCGAACCTGCCTGCCCCTTTCAATTTTTTAAATTTACTCACCGTCATTGGTCAACCGAAAATTAAACTTTTTAGAAATCATCATCTCATCAAAACCACGGATATTGATACCGCCAACGTCCTCATTGGCACAGCCGTAGGCACAGCAGATCATTTTAATGGATATAGTGTCCAGAATGACTGTGAATTGAGCGCAGATGGTTCATCACTACGTTTTGGCAATGACCTATTGCTTGATGGGAAATATCCCAATTTCCATGCCAAACGTGAGGGCCATGACTTTAACTTTGAGCTAAATATCAAGGCAACGGATAAAGTTGCAAATTTTGCTGAATTGTTTGGTGGGGTATATGATCATTGGTCATTACTTTGCCAATATCAGGGTTATCTCGAATATCAAGGTAAAAAAACGGATATTCAGGGTTTATGTACTTATGAATATGCACGGGGTGTAAATATTAATCTCCCAATGCGTTATTTTACCTATCATATTATAAATATTGATGAGCGTACCCAGATTTTATTAGTTGAGATTATTGGGTCATTCAATCTGGTGATGCAGCAACGGGTATATGTTCGCTCGCTGGATGATTATGGTGATATTTATTCAGATGGTTTTAAACTGAATGTGCATGAGTTTTATCCAGAACGTTCCATTACACCCAATGGCCTAAGCATGCGTTTACCCCATCAGTTTTCATGGCAGGTGAACAATCATTCAGGTCAACCACTCATTACCATTGAGGGGACATCCAACCATGATTTTCAATATGGTATGGCAGGCGGTTATGCGGGAAGCTATCAATATACAGGAACTTTTCAGGGCAAAGCCATTACGGGAACAGGCTATATTGAGTATCTAGACATTCGCTAGGCACGATTGAAATGGAAATGATCTTATTTGTTTTTAAGATCATCTCCAAATTATACTTATAAACCACGCCAATCGACACGGGCATTACGCTCAGTGGCATAAATACGCTGCACATATTGTCCCAGTGGTAAATCCAGTAAATAGTCGTGATATTGCTTTAATTCACCTGAGAACTGCTCAATATCATCGTTTTCCAGTTCCCACGGTGTTCCTTTGATCACCAGCAAGGGTGCAAGGATTGAACATACGGAAATATCAGCCAAACCAAGACGATCCCCCACCAAATAACGCCCCTGATTATCAACCAGACGCTGATTTAAATCGGCAATCAACTCTGTCATACGAATCTTGGATTGGGCGACTTTTTCAGGATTGAGCTTATAGTTGGTGGAAACCATGCTCTTAAGTATCGGTTTGGAAATCTTCTCAAACTGGCGTAAATAGCCTTGCTCGCCCATCATGATTTCAAGTGGATGATCCCCGATTAAAAGCGCCTGTGCCAGTGACCAGCGGCGTACATGGATACCCAGCTCATTTGCCAGCTTATCAATTTGCAGCGCCTGATCACGCAATTGCTCATCACGTCTTAACAGTGCATGTTCTGGATAGGTCGCATCCAGATATAAGGCGATTTGGGTCGAATCGGCAATCCAGCGCTTATCATCTTTCAGCATTGGCAATAGATATTGCCCAGACTTGAGATAGGTAAATGCACGATGAAAACCAGGAATTAAATTATGTGCCACATAGTCCAATTCCTTATGATCCAACAACCAGCGAGCTTTTTCACAATAGTGAGATAAAGGAAATTGGTATAAAACCCGCATAGACTCTCCAACTTTATTTTTCTATTCGTTCAAACATAAGGTTTGCCATACTTTAGAAGTAAAAGCGAATCAATACAATGTCCTTTTTTCCCTATCTCCTGTAATTTGGGCGAGATCGACTTTTCATTCCAGCCATGACCTGACTTTGTCATGGCTTTCATGTAAAATCAGCAGCAATTTTTTAAATAACACATTTGTGAGTGGTTTCATGGGTTTTAATTGCGGTATTGTTGGTCTGCCAAACGTAGGTAAATCTACATTATTTAATGCATTAACAAAGGCGGCCATTGCTGCTGAAAACTTTCCGTTCTGTACCATTGAACCCAATACAGGGATTGTTCCTGTACCAGATGCGCGTCTGGACAAACTTGCGGCGATTGTAAATCCACAGCGTATTCTACCAACCACGATGGAATTTGTTGATATTGCGGGTCTGGTTGCGGGCGCATCCAAGGGTGAAGGTCTAGGTAACCAGTTCCTTGCCAACATCCGTGAAACTGATGCAATTGCGCATGTGGTACGTTGCTTTGAAGATGAAAACGTGATTCATGTGAATGGTAAAATTGACCCGTTGGATGACATTGCCACCATCAATACCGAACTTGCACTGGCTGACCTTGATACCGTTGCAAAAGCATTGTTACGCTTAACCAAAGCAGCAAAAGGTGGTGATAAAGAAGCACTTGCAACCAAAGCAGCTTTGGAAAAAATTCAGCCTTTACTGGATGAAGGTAAGCCAGCACGTGCGGCAGACCTTTCTGATGATGAGCGTAAGGCAGTCCGTGGTTTTGGTTTAATGACACTCAAACCAACCATGTATATTGCCAACGTGGCAGAAGATGGTTTTGAAAACAATCCACATCTTGAAGCAGTACAAAAATTGGCTGCTGAGGAAAATGCGATTGTGGTACCGCTTTGCAACCAGATCGAAGCTGAAATTTCATTACTGGAAGATGAAGACCGCGCTGAATTTCTGGAAGCGATGGGAATGGAAGAGCCAGGCCTAAATGTGGTGATCCGTGCGGGTTATAAATTACTCGGCCTACAAACCTACTTCACTGCGGGTGTGCAGGAAGTTCGTGCCTGGACCGTTAAAGTGGGTGCCACAGCGCCACAGGCGGCGGGTGTGATTCACACTGACTTTGAAAAAGGCTTTATCCGTGCTGAATGTATTGCCTATGATGACTTCATTCAATACAACGGTGAGAACGGCGCGAAAGAAGCGGGTAAATGGCGTCTGGAAGGGAAAACCTATATTGTTCAGGATGGCGACGTATTGCACTTCCGTTTTAATGTGTAATCATTTATAACGATGTAATGGAAAAGACCTTAGAACGATTATTCGCACGAAATACCAAGCTACGACGTTTATTGATTTTACTCATACTCGTGGTATTGGGCATCATTGACCTTGCAACAGGTTATGAATACTCGTTCTCTGTGTTTTATCTACTGCCGATTTCTATTGCCGCATGGTATGACCAATATAAAACCACTGTCATCACCATCCTACTTTCAGCAATCACCTGGTTAATTGCTGACAGCAATGCAGGCCATCCCTATTCAAATAGCATTATTCCTTTCTGGAATGCCCTAGTCCGTTTGGGCTTCTTTTCAATTGTCGCTTTCTTGCTGATCAATGTGCGTAAAAACTGGCAGGAAATGAAAAATCTGGCAATGAAAGATCAGCTCACTTCTCTGGACAATAGTCGCGCCTTTGATATTGAATACCGTATTCTGCGAAAGTTGAATTTCCGCAAACAAACGTGTTTTGCAGTTGGCATCATTGACCTTGATGGCTTCAAGGCAGTCAATGACACTCATGGACATCATCGTGGTGATGAGGTTCTGCTCCAGTTTTCACAGGTTCTCAAAAAAGCCTGCCGCTCCTCTGACATTATTGCCCGTTTGGGTGGTGATGAGTTTGCGATTATTTTACTGGATATTGATGAAACACAGGCACATCACTGTGACCAGCGTATTAGAGCATTATTTCAGGAAAGTGGTTTAAAACAAAAATACGGCGTGGACTTTAGTATGGGTTTGGCCATCCTAGCTGAACTACCTGAGAATCTTGAGGATGCAACCAAGATTGCAGATCAGCTCATGTATCAGTCAAAGTCTTTGGGTAAATCTCAAACGACTGTTCAAAGTTTTATGAATACTGAACCAGCATTTTAAGCTGGACAGAAACAATGATTATTTGACGGCACAATAAATAAATTTCTTGTAAGATAATAAAATTCTAGACTTCATATAGGACCACTTCATGCAAGCCATTATTCTGGATACTGAGACACATACACTGAATGGTTTGCCAATCGAAATCGCCTATGCGCCGATTAAAATTGAAAGTGGAAAATTAAGTCTGGATAAGAGCCAAATCTTTGATCAGCTTTATCAGGTCAATCAACCCATTTCCTATGCGGCAATGGCGGTACACCATATTCTGGAATCAGATTTGGTCGATCAGCCTAATTACCATGAATTCCAGCTACCAGGACAGACACGCTATATTATTGGGCATAATGTGGATTATGATGTTGCTGCAATCGCACGCTGTGGAGTTGATACATCCAAACTTAAACCAATCTGCACCCTTGCCCTTGCCCGCCATGTTTGGGAAGATGCGGAAGCACACAATATTTCAGCCCTGATTTATTTAATTTCAAAAGGCAGTGACAAGGCGCGGGAAATGCTCAAGGGCGCCCACCGAGCCGATGCCGATATTATCCTGACCGCCAATATCCTGATGCACATCATTCACCGCCTCAATATTCAGGATATTGAACAACTTTATATTGCTTCAGAAGAAGCCCGTATTCCAAAGAGCATCACTTTCGGCAAACACAAGGGTACTGCCATTCAAGACCTGCCTGCCGATTATATTCAATGGTTGCTGCGTCAGGATGATCTTGACCTTTATTTACGCAAGGCACTGGAAACCCAGTTAGCCAAATAATTGATAAAGCGTCACGCTGTTAGATTATTTTCCACTTACTCCAAACAAGACAATGATATTTAATAAATTGTTAACATTATTGTCATTTATTAACCTTATCTTAATCTCCATCTAGGTCTTGGCTGGGGGAGATTCAGAAATGTCATACTTTTTTAAAACAGAACTTGGGCAGAGTGCATTACAACTACGCAATATTGAGTTGACCGCACGTCAACGCCGTTTGTTGCTATTGATTGACCACGAAGATTTTCAGGACCTGAATCATGACTATAAACAAAGAATTGCACCAACAGAACTGGTGCAACAACTGATTGATATGGGTTTATTGGCACAGCAAGCCACACAGCTCCCAGTAAAAAATGAAATAAAAGAAGATTTAAGTGTTCAAGTCAACGAAGTGAACAGTTCAGAAACATCCGCTATAAAAGAAGTATCTGAAATCAATACTGCTCCTGTCCAGCAGATTCAACCAGAAAGTATTTCACTGGAAAAACTCGCATTTGTTGAAATTCAGCAAGTGATGATTCAGACCTTGACCACCTATTGTGGCTTAATGGCACGTCCACTGGTACAAAAAATTCAGTCTATTAAAACGCTACAACAACTCAAAGCATGTCAAATGCAATGGATTACCTCATTACAGGAATCCCGTATTCCCCCAACCCAACTGAATCAAACGCTAAAACTGATTAATTATTCAGTTCAGCATTTATCGTGCTGATTTTGTAAAAATGGCTGAATAAAAGCAGAAATCGTTGTTTTAATAAACAATAAACTACGTTAAGCAAAGTTATATACTTTACCTATATGCTTTTTTTGCCTATGATGTGGCTCCAATATACGCTCGTAGCTCAACTGGATAGAGTACAGGTCTCCGAAGCCTGTGGCGTGGGTTCGAGTCCCGCCGAGCGTACCATTTTCTTAAGATACTTTCCTTTGTGTAATCGTTCTGTTTTTAACACGCCATAAACCTGTTTTTCCACTTGGTTTATTCTTTTATATCGCTCAAAATACGCATTCTATTAAATAACGTGAGACGTTCATGACTGATGCTTTGGTGTTGAGCGATTTGTCCAAATCTTATCGTAATGGTTTTCAGGCGTTAAAAGGCATTGATTTAACTGTGCCTGAGGGTGAATTTTATGCACTACTGGGACCCAATGGTGCAGGTAAATCAACCACAATCAGTATCATCAGTTCCTTAACCAAAAAGACATCGGGTTCAGTTGAAATCTTTGGGCATAACCTTGATACCCACCCCTCACATGCCAAACAATGTCTTGGTGTCGTCCCACAAGAGTTTAACTTTGGTCAGTTTGAAAAAACCTTTGATATTTTGGTGACCCAAGCAGGTTATTACGGTATTCCGAAAAAACTGGCTGAACAACGTGCCGAACATTATTTAGAAAAACTGGGGTTATGGGAAAAACGTAATATCCAGTCACGCATGCTGTCTGGCGGAATGAAACGCCGCCTGATGATCGCCCGTGCCATGATGCACGAACCAAAACTCTTGATTCTGGACGAACCAACTGCGGGTGTAGATATTGAGCTGCGCCGTTCCATGTGGGATTTCCTCATTGAAATGAATGAGAAAGGGACTTCAATTATCCTGACCACCCATTATCTGGAAGAAGCGGAGATGCTGTGCCGTCGCATTGCCATCATTGACCGTGGTGTGATTAAGGAAGATACCAGCATGAAAGGTTTCCTCAATCAGTTGAATGAAGAGTCCTTTATTTTTGACTTGGCGCAACCGATTGAGCATTTACAACTCGATATTATCGGTTTCAAGTTTAACCTGGTTGACCCTGTGACTTTGGAAGTGACCATGGACAAGGCGCATAACATGAATGACCTGTTCCTGATCCTGCAATCACAGAATATTCAGGTCAACAGTATGCGGAATAAATCCAATCGTCTGGAAGAATTGTTCGTGAAAATGGTCGAGAAGAATCTTGCGGGAGCGAATCAATGAACTTCAATCAGCTTAAAACCGCACTCTGGACTTTAGTTGTTAAAGAAATTCGTCGTTTTATGCGGATTTGGCCACAAACCTTGCTGCCACCCGCGATTACCATGAGTTTATACTTTGTGATTTTCGGTAACCTGGTCGGCTCACGTATTGGTGAAATGGGTGGCTTTAGCTACATGCAGTTTATTGTGCCTGGCCTGATCATGATGGCGGTGATTACCAATAGCTATGCCAACGTTTCATCAAGTTTCTTTAGTGCCAAATTTCAAAAGAGTATTGAAGAACTGATCATGAGCCCTGTGCCCTTACACCTGATTCTTTGGGGTTATGTGATTGGGGGTGTCAGCCGTGGTGTGCTGGTTGGCTTGATTGTGACCTTAATGAGCCTGTTCTTTACTCATCTGGAAATTTACAATTTATTTGTGACGGTCTATACCGTCATCATTACTTCGTTGTTGTTTTCGCTTGGTGGCTTTATCAATGCCGTTTATGCCAAGTCATTTGATGATATTTCGATTATCCCGACTTTTGTATTGACCCCACTCACCTATCTGGGTGGTGTGTTCTATGCGATTAGCGCGTTAAGCCCATTTTGGCAAAACCTGTCTTTAATCAATCCAATTGTATATATGGTCAATGCGTTCCGTTACGGCATTTTAGGACACAGTGATGTCAATGTATCCTTTTCATTGAGCATTGTGACGCTGTGCTGCGTTGCCCTCTATGCAATTGCCTATCATTTATTAGCTCGTGGTTCAGGAATGCGTGAATGAGTGTTGAACTTTCTTTGTTGGGCAAAGATACCCAATACCCAACTCAATATCAGCCAGAAGTTTTATTTCCAATTGCCCGTGCTGATTCCCGTCAACAATATGCACATATTGACGGCATTACCCAAGGTAAAGACTGGTGGCATGTCTTTGAAATCTCGTGGTTAAACCAGCTCGGTTTACCACAGGTGGCGATTGGCCGCATCACCCTGCCTGCCAGTTCCCCCAACCTGATTGAATCGAAGTCGCTCAAGCTATATTTCAACAGCCTGAACTTTACCCAGTTTCAGTCAAGAGAAGCATTTGTTGAAACAGTGGAACGCGACTTGTCCCAGGCTGCTGGCGCAAAGATTGAGCTACAACTGTTTCAGGTCGATGATTTAGCCATTTCCAAACCAACAGGCATCTGTATTGATGAGCTGATTCCTGAACGGTTGTCTGAACATCCAGACTCAAGCTTGCTGCAATTCGACTCAACCATTCAGGATAATGTTGAAATCGAACTGTATTCACATCTTTTAAGAAGTAACTGCCCTGTGACAGGCCAACCTGACTGGGGTACGGTTTTTATTCGTCTGCAAGGCAAAAGACCTTGTTATCGCAGTATGTTAGCCTATATTATCTCGTACCGTCAGCATAATGGTTTCCATGAGCAATGTGTTGAGCAAATATTTGCGGATATTTGGCAACTGCTTCAACCAGAAAAGCTGATGGTTTATGCAACCTATACACGCCGCGGGGGACTGGATATTAACCCATGCCGTGTATCGGATTTGTCATGGATGCCCGAGCCAATTCGTCTGGCACGACAATAAAACGAATAAATTTGATATAGAGGACGTTCTTCAATGACCAGTTATTTCGGTATTCTTCCATCAGCAGGTTTGAGTCAGGATATTAAACTTGCACAAGCCAATCGTGACAGTAAAGAACCACAATATCCGTTGCGTGATAAAATTTCTTTACAGTTGACTGATGAATTATTAGACAACATGCTGATTAAGTTGGTTCAAAAATTTCCACCAAGTGATAAGCGTGATACCACTGAAAACCTTGCTGTCAAGATCCGTGGCATTGTTGAAACTTTACTCAAGCAGCTGTTAGGTAAAGCATCAAACGAGCAGGTTCTTGAATCATTGGTATTTATGGAAAAAAGCCTATTTACTGATAATGACGGTCAACAACGTATTGGTACGGTTCTACCTGATACATTGGTCACCGACATGAAGAAAAGCTTTGCAGAAGTGGCTGCTGGAAATGGACAGGCACAACGTGATGCCTTAACCCAGCAATTTAAAACCTTTGCTGATGCATTAATTCACCACTTCATGACTGAGTTTAACAAAACCCTGGGTCTAGGCATGGTGAAACGTGGTGTTGCCAGCGTTGCAACCAGTGGTGTGGAAACAGCCGTTCATATTGTGATTAAGAAACTCATCCCTAGCTTAAGCCAGGCAGAACTGGAAGTATTTGCAAAACATTTTGATCAGTTATTGGTTCAAAAATAATTCATCAAATGATAAAAAAGCGACGGTCAAAAAACCGTCGCTTTTTATTGGGCGTATGCAATACATCCCTACCCATCTATTAGATTGATTTATAGCATTTTATGGTATAAACCCTATGAACAAATATATTGCCATTTCATTCTATAGATTGAATGCTTATAAATGTCACATTTTCTAAATTTGCACGCTCTAAATCCGCATTTATGTTAGCATTCGCCAAGCATTGATTTCCCGATCTACACTCGCATGGCACCTAGTTCCCAGTACAAATTTCTACGTCAAGCGCCGCGTGACGGCTTGAGCACAGCAACCCAGTTATCCCGTTGGCAACAACTGCATATCGACCCCTGGCTTTGCCTGTTTCTTGTGCTGAATGCCCTGCTTGGATTGACCGTTTTATATAGTGCTTCTGCTCAGGATGTCGGCTTGGTCAGCAAGCAGGCCATGAGCTTTGGCATTGGTTTTGTGGTCATGTTCAGCCTGGCACAGATTCCACCCAAGGTTTATCAGGCATTCTCACCCTACTTTTATGTCTTTGGTGTGCTGTCGCTGCTTGCAGTGGTGATTTTTGGTGAGGTGCGTATGGGGGCACAGCGCTGGATTGATATTCCTGGTTTCGGTAGCGTCCAGCCCAGCGAATTTATGAAAATTGGCATGCCGATGATGATTGCATGGTTTCTGTCGCGCAAGGCATTGCCACCCAGCTTTTCCCAGGTGATTCTCTCTCTGGTCTTGATTGTCATTCCATTTTTGCTGATTGCTGAGCAGCCCGACTTGGGAACTTCATTGCTGGTTCTTGCCAGCGGGATCTTCGTCCTGTTTCTAAGTGGCCTGTCATGGCGACTGATTGCAGCGGCGGCAGGTGCTGTGGCCGTAATTATCCCAATCGCATGGGAGTTTTTACTGCATGACTATCAGCGTCAGCGAGTACTTACCCTGCTAGACCCTGAAGCGGACGCTTTAGGGACAGGCTGGAACATCATCCAGTCCAAGACAGCGATTGGATCAGGTGGGTTCTCAGGCAAGGGGTTTCTGGAAGGAACACAATCCCATCTGCACTTTCTACCAGAAGGACATACCGACTTTATTATTGCGGCCTATTCCGAAGAGTTTGGCCTGATTGGGGTCAGCCTACTGATTCTGCTCTATTGCGCCATTATTTTTAGGACGTTCCAGATAGGCCTGCAAAGCTTCCATAACTATGGTCGCCTGGTCGCGGGCGCATTTGGTTTGTCCTTTTTTGTTTATGTATTTGTAAACGCTGGCATGGTCAGTGGTATTTTACCTGTAGTGGGTGTGCCTTTGCCGTTTATGAGCTATGGTGGCACTGCAATTATTACCCTTATGTCAACATTTGGACTGGTGATGTCTATTCATACACATCGATAATGAGGAACGATATAAACATTATGTTTCATCAAACTTTAAATAAAACTTTTAAACTTGTTACCTTGAGTGCCAGCCTGTTTTTGAGTAGTAACTGGGCGCAGGCAAATGAATTTTACACTCATCCCAATTATTTTGCGTTTAAACAAAAGACCATGACCACTTATGGCCTAAGCAGTGAGCAAGTTGATGCTGCCATGAGTGGGGCACGCAACCTGCCCAACATCCTGAATATCATGACCCGTCCTGGTGAAAGCAAGCCCTGGTATGAATATCGCTCCATGTTTCTGGTTGAGGGCACCATTCAACGTGGCGCTCGCTTTAAAAGCCAGTATGAGGATGCCCTGAATCGCGCAGAACAGCAGTTTGGTGTGCCTAAGTCGGTCATTCTGGGAATCTTAGGCGTAGAAACGGGTTATGGTGCCAATAAAGGCTCTTTCATCACACGGGATGCGCTTGCAACACTGGCCTTTGGCTACCCACGTCGGGCAGACTATTTTGGTGATGAACTGGCGGCACTGATTGCATGGACATATAAGGAAGGCTACCCAACCAATAGCATTGTCGGTTCATATGCGGGTGCAATCGGCTATCCACAATTCATGCCAAGCAACATTCAAAAGTTAGGCGTTGACTATGATGGAAATGGCCATATTGATCTAAGGAATTCAGCCGTTGATGCAATCGGTTCAATTGCAAACTATTTGGCACAACATGGCTGGCAACGGGATCGTCCAATCGGCTTCCCCGCCCGCTATCTTGGCAACAATCCAGACAGCATTATTGCCAAGGACTTAACCCAGCCAACTCCTTACGGAGAGCTGAAAAGACTGGGTATTGCGCCTATTGACCCTTTGGTAAAAATTGATGATCTTGACCTTGTGAATATCATTCAATTACAAGACCAGTTTGGACCAATTTACTATATTACCTACCCTAATTTTCAGGTCATCACCACCTACAATAAAAGCCGAATGTATGCGACGGCTGTATGGTTATTAGGCACTGAAGTGGCTAGCCGATAGGCTAGCTTTTTTACAACATTATGAAAAGTCAATAAAAAAATTATTAAAAAAGTACATAGAACAGACAAAATAAATATTTTGTTACAAAATTGATTATTTTTTAATCTAAAACTGTAAGTTTTTGCCCTTTTTGTAACTATTTATCGTTAAAGACTAGACACTCTTTGTAATGGATGAATATTATCCACCCAATGCAAGAAAGTGAATAATTAGACATGTGCACTATATTTTGGGTTTTTAACGAAATAAAAAAGCATGTTCTCTAGGAGTTTATACAATGCAGTTTTCGCTAAAATATATTCTAGCGCTGACGGCAGGCTTAAGTTTAAGCCCGTTACATGCTGAAATGGTACAGTCTTCATCATTAACCAATGATGTTGAGGGTTCTAATTTGGCTGCCCGCGTACTCAGCAAAGATTCTCAAAATTTTAATTCTCGTTTTTCCAACGTTAATAGTCTTTCAATCACTGAGCGTTCAGGTGACCAGATCCGTCGCCAAACAATTGCTGCAAAAATTGATATCCCTGAAGAAGAGCCTTCAGTGATTGAGAAACTGAATACTGTTGCTTCAAACACTGTGCGTAAATTCAGCCAGTCAGGTGTAGCATCATGGTATGGTCGTCAATTTCATGGTCGTAAAACTGCAAGCGGTGAAACATTCGATATGAATGGTTTGACTGCTGCACACCGTAGCCTGCCTTTGAACTGTTACATCCGTGTAACGAATAAGGACAATGGCAAGAGCGTGGTTGTTAAGGTAAATGACCGCGGTCCTTTCCATGGTAACCGTGTACTCGATTTATCTTACGGTGCAGCGAAACAGATTGGTCTTGCCAATGCGGGTACTGCCAATGTAAATATTGAACGTGTTGATGGGCCTAATTCTTAATTCAGGTTCATCAATTCGATAAAAAGCCACCTTGTGTGGCTTTTTATGTTTTAGGTTTCCAAAACTTTTATTTTCTTTAATTAGAGACATCATTTCCTTACCATTCCCAAGAATCATTTTGACCCTCTCGCTTTTCTTCGGTATATTCAAAAAAACATAGTCCCATAGCAAGGAGAGCGCTGTGAAATCCATTACCGAATGGTTTGATGAATATAGTGACAGCCATCAAGACCAAACCAATAAAAAAATTCACTGGGTCTGCGTTCCAGCCATTCTTTTTTCAATCATTGGGATTCTTGCTCACTTTAGCACGCTACTCACCGCCCTGCTGCTTGTACTGACCCTGGTCTTTTATGCACGTCTGGATATTGTGCTGGCTGTGGCAATGGCCGCGCTATTGGCAGTCATGGCATGGCTGATTGTGATTCTGCCTGTAGGGGTAGGTTTTTATATTGGCGTTTTTGTGGTTGCCTGGATTGGACAGTTTTATGGGCACAAAGTTGAGGGCAAAAAGCCATCATTCTTCAAGGATCTGCAATTCCTCCTGATTGGCCCAGTATGGTGCATGGATGCTTATCTGGCTAAAGTCCTACCTAAATGGAAATCTCGTCAAAAATTAGCGCTTACAAGCTGATTTAGCGCATATTAGATTCATCAGGATTCAAGGAAGATGTCATTGATACATTCTTCCTTGATATTTTAGCCATCCATCAAGATGTTTTCCTTGTGGATCATGGTGGGTCCAGTGAATCACACCACCTTTTTGGTTATACTCATATTCACCATAAAACTCAAGCTTATCACCTTTTTTAAGCCCCTCAATTTTTGGTGCCAAATCAATGTTGTGGGCAATCAATACAGTCAATCCGTTCTCAAGTTGTAAAATCATTTTTTGATGTCTTGAACCCTGATTGTCATCAGGCAAAATTGCTTTTATTGTTCCCTGGGCTTGAACCTGAATATTACTTCGTTGCTGTTGATATGCCTGCATGATCTTCTGTTGATCATCTATGACTAAATTGGTAGAACGTGGCAGAGCTGAGCCATTGGTTGTATTTTGTTTTTGCTTGAAATCCAATCCCAAATAAGCAGCAATAAGAAAAACGATCACGATGATAATTAAATTATTCTTCTGAGTTTTCATATCCACCTTTTTATCAAACACACCATAGCAAAATGCCAATCATATTGATTGGCATTTTGATCATACAATGTCTATGTCGCTTAGAATAGACGATTCATACCATTTAACGCAGCCACACGGTAGGCTTCCGCCATGGTTGGATAGTTAAATGTCGTTTCAACAAAATACTTCAGGGTATTGTCTGGGCTATGCATGACCACCTGCCCAATGTGGATAATCTCTGCTGCATTGTTACCAAAGCAGTGAATACCCAAGACTTCCAAAGTATCGCGGTGGAATAGAATTTTTAACTCACCAACAGTATCACCCGTAATCTGTGCACGGGCCAAATGACGGAAAGATGCCTGCCCAACTTCATAAGGTACTTTCTCATCGGTAAGCTGTTGTTCAGTCTTACCAATCGATGAAATTTCTGGAATGGTATAAATTCCTGTCGGGACATCCTTGATCGGCTTGACGTTCTTCTCACCGACCATATTTGCACCCGCACAGCGTCCCTGGTCGTATGCAGCCGATGCCAACGATGGCCAGCCAATTACATCACCCGCAGCATAGATGTTATCAACTTCGGTTTGATATTGGTCATTGACCATAAGTTGACCGCGACTATTTGGAACAAGACCTACATTTTCCAAGCCAAGGCCATCGGTATTTCCTGAACGACCGTTACACCACAGGATTGCATCCGCCTTGATTTTTTTGCCACTGAGCAAATGCATTACCACATGGTCATCAAAGGTTTCTAAACGATCAATTTGCTCATTATGGCGAATCAGGACACCTTGCTCACGCAAGTGGTAAGACAATGCATCGGCGATTTCATCATCCAGATAGCTTAAAAGTTTATGCTGGGTATTGATCAAGTCAACCTTATGGTCCAGCCCAATGAAAATGGAGGCATATTCACAGCCAATCACCCCTGCACCATAGATAATGATTTTATGGATCGCATAATCCAGATCAAGGATCTTATCTGAATCAAACACACGGGGATGGTTAAAGTCTAACTCTTTCGGTTGATATGGACGGCTGCCTGTTGCGATCACGATCTGTTTACAGATGATGCTATCCTTAATGCCATCCTGACCAAAAATCAGAACCGTGTTTTTATCCTGAATATAGGCACGGCCATGAAAGACCTCAATTTTGTTGCGGTCATAAAAACGGGTATGTGTATCGACTTGCTGCTGAATCACTTTATGCGCATTACGCAACACCTGTTTCATGGTGAACTGTTTCCATTCACCCACTTTTTGAAACATTGGATCACGTTGATAACGGATAATACTGGAAACGGTTTGACGTAATGCTTTACTTGGAATTGTTCCCACATGTGCACAGTTACCACCGAGTTGATCACGAACATCAACAATTGCAACACGTTTACCTGCTTTTGCAAGCTTCATTGCCGCGCCTTCACCCGCAGGGCCAGAACCGAGAACAACTGCATCAAACTTCACAATATTCCCACCAATGACCTCTTTCTTACGTGGCATTCAAAGCTCCTTTCATTCTTGCTGTTACTTCTAAATATATGATCTAGGGTCTGTTGACATTTCACAGATGCTTGCGACAGAGGACATTTTTTAGATGGTACAAGGCATGACTTACGAAATTTAGTGATTCTAAATGAGTAAGGCATAACGCAGTAGCTGCAAAAAATGTCCCTGTCCCGTAGGGTTATGGCTAAAACTTCCCTAAACTGCGTTATGAAACTTGACAAGGGGATCGCCATTGCCTGCGTTTCATGCCTTATTTATGTCGTTTTAGCCTATAACGCAATGCATGGCTGAAATGTCAACAGACCCTAATATGCGGCGAATTAATGTATTTCTCAACCATATATTTTAAATATTGACATTTTCAAAATGAATACCTGTTTCCACTACAAACTTGACTATAATAATGCAGTCTTGATCGGTTCAATAATTAAGGGAAAAGTGAAATATGTCTGAACACCGTAAACCTGAACAGGGTATAAAACTTCGTGGCGCAGAAAAAGTCGCAAGAATTCCTGTAAAAGTGATTCCTACGGTTGAAGTACCTCGTAAACCAGACTGGATTCGTGTCAAGATGACCGCACCAGAAGAGGTTCAGCGTATTAAAACCACCTTGCGCGCACAAAAACTGCACACTGTTTGCGAAGAGGCAGCCTGCCCTAACCTGCCTGAATGTTTTGGTGGTGGGACAGCAACCTTTATGATCATGGGGGACATCTGTACACGTCGCTGCCCATTCTGTGACGTTGCACATGGTCGTCCAAACGCACTTGACCCTGATGAACCACGCCACATGGCTGAAACCATTTCTAACTTAGGTCTTAAGTATGCAGTGATTACTTCTGTAGACCGTGATGATCTATTAGATGGTGGTGCTCAACACTTTGTGGATTGTATTAAAGAAGCTCGCGCACTCAGTCCAAAAACTTTATTAGAAATTTTAGTTCCTGATTTCCGTGGTCGTATGGATATTGCCTTACGCATCATGACAGAATGCCCACCCGATGTTTTCAATCATAATATCGAGACTGTTCCTCGCTTATATAAAGCAATGCGTCCAGGTTCTGACTATCAACATTCTTTAAATCTTTTAAAAATGTTTAAAGAATACTGCCCTGATATACCAACTAAATGTGGTTTGATGGTTGGTATTGGAGAGACAGAAGAAGAAGTGATTGCTTTACTAGATGACCTTCGTGCACACGACGTAGATTACGTGACCATTGGTCAATATCTACAGCCATCAAAGCAGCATGCACCGATTGATCGCTTTGTAACGCCGGAGGAATTCGAGCGTTACGCTGAACATGGTCGAAAATTAGGTTTTAGAAATATCTGGTCAGCGCCAATGGTTCGTTCGAGCTATTTCGCAGATCGTCAATATCACGGCGAACCTGTTCCTGCGGTACGTCGTAAAGTCGATCCAGCGAAAAAAATTGCAGTTCAAACTGTCGAAGCGTAAGCAATAAATATATCGAAATCGAGAGAGTTTTAAAATTCTCTCGATTTTTTTTGGGTTTTAAACATTATATTTTTTTATAACAATTACTTTAATAATTTAGAGTTTCTTAGCTGCCGTGAAGTTGGTGTGAATAATTACAACTCAAAACTCAAATACGAAAAAATCACTTAAAAACACTAATTTACTTTCGACCTTGCCCCACTTAATCTAACAAAAGTAAATATAAGATTTTTAAATTATTCATTTAAAAATAAAAGTCGAAATCTTTTTCTAAGGCTAGACCCATTACAGCAATCCAATAACAAGAAGCTCGCAGTTAATAAATAACAGGGAATACTTCTCAAAAGCTTCTTATAACCCAAATATGTATCAGGATAAACGACTATGAATAAACGAGCATTAACTTTGACCGCAGCAACTCTGGGTAGCCTAATATTATTGGGTTGTAATAATGATTCTAACAACGATACAGAAACTACAAATACTAATACAGGTGACACATTAATCTTAACAAACAACGGTATGATCAGTTCAATAGACCGAATGATGCCAAATAAAATCGTGTCAAATCTTAAAATTACAGGTCTACAAACAGATGATGAGCTCGTTGGAATAGATTATCGTCCGAAAGATGGGAAACTTTATGCGGTGGGATTATTAGGTAATATCTACACTTTGAATCCTGCAACTGGTTCAGCCACTTTTATAAAAAAATTAATGGCTGACCCTACTGATACGACTGATGGAAATGCAGCATTTACTAAGATTTTAGGCGATGCAAATCTGATTACTGTGAACTTCAATCCAGTTGCAGATCGTTTGAGGGTTATTACAAATACGGGACAAAACCTTCGAATTAATGTGGATACTGGTGCCACGATTACAGATGGCTCTATCAAATTATCAGAAAGCAACCCTACCATTGTCGCTGGCGCGTATACCAATGCATTTGCAGGAACCGGATCAACCAAACTCTATAGCATTGATCAAAATAGTGATCGAATTTATATCCAAAATGCGAATGCTGGAACATTAGGAGTTTCTGCTGCGTTGGGAACAGATATAAACATTAACGGCGGTGGTGGATTTGACATAGATCCTGTAACTAACGTCGGTTTCGCAGCGCTAAAACTCAATACTGGTGCTTATAAATTCTTTCAACTCAATCTAGCAAATGTTGGAACAAGCAATGATGCCATTTTTGCATCTAGTGACCTAAATAGTAACTTTAATAGCATGGGAATTCGCGGTATTGCACTAAAAAGAGCAAGTGATGCCACTGCTCAAGCTTATGGATTGACGGCCAATAATAAATTATTGAACTTTGCTTTGAATAATCCAAATGCGGTTATGGAAAAAACCATTACAGGCTTACTCGTTGATGAGAAATTTATTGGAATTGATTACAGACTCAGAACCACTACGACCAATTCTGGAAAACTTTATGGTCTTACCAATAAAGCAAACTTGTATACTATAAATACAGATACAGGAATGGCTAACCTGATCACTTCACTTAAACCTGCGATGGGTAGTAGTTTCACAACATTAGATGGAACAAGTTTTGCCGTTGACTTTAACCCTACTGCAGATAGACTAAGAGTGATCAGTGATTCTGGACAAAATCTAAGAATTAACGTAGATACAGGTGAAACATCTAAGGATATGAATATTGGCGGAATTGCTGATGCTAAAGTCACTGCAGCAGCATATACCAATAGTTTTGCAACACCAGTTTCAACGCTTGCTACTGAACTATTTGATTTAAATCAAACAGGTAATACCTTAACCAAGCAAAATCCTCCAAACAATGGCACTTTAAATCTCATTGGCAACTTAGGAATCAACCTAGGTATGGATAATGGTTTTGATATTGCGGGTGGTGATAATGGCTTAGCTTTAGCAGCAGTCTCAGGTGCTTCTGGACCTTCAGTGTTATATCGCATAGATCTAAACAGTGATACTACAATTACAACTCCAAGAGCACGTTTAGCAATTAATGTGGATGGAACACCTAATCTAAATGCCTCGACCATAGGGAGTAATAGCACTCCACCTGTAATCGATTTAGCAATCTTATTCAAATAGATAATAAAAAACCGCATCAAATGATGCGGTTTTTTAAATTCAGATAATCAAGCAATATGCTTTTGTACAATAATTGAACCTACAGAATAACCCGCACCAAATGAAGAGATCACAGCATATTCGCCATTATTCACTTGCTCACCTGTACGGTGCATCGCAATAATTACACCTGCTGAAGATGTATTGGCAAACTCATCTAAAATAATAGGTGCGCGTTCTAAATCAGCTTCTTTACCTACAACGAGTTTTAAAATGAGTTCATTCATATTCGCATTGGCTTGATGTAACCAGAAACGTTTAACTTGCTCAGGAGTTAATTCAAGTTTTTCTAACTGTGCAGTAATGATTTTTGCAACCAATGGGCAAACTTCTTTAAAGACTTTACGACCATCTTGGCGGAACAATTTGTCATCAACCACAGCATCTTCACTGCGGTTTAAGAAACCAAAGTTATTACGAATGTTATTTGAGAATTGAGTAAACAAATGAATATCTAAGATCTCATAGCCTGATTTAGTTTCAGTCTCTTCGATAATTGAAGCCGTTGCAACATCACCGAAAATGAAATGTGCATCACGGGTACGGTAGTCTAAATGACCTGAGGTAATTTCAACATTGAGTAATAATACACGGCGTGCACCACATTTCACTGCATCATAGGCTTGCTTCAAACCAAATGTTGCAGCAGAACAAGCTACATTCATGTCATAAGCATAACCTTGGATACCCAAAGCTGACTGAATTTCAATTGCAACCGCCGGGTAGGCACGTTGCATATTTGAACAAGCTAAGATGACAACATCGATGTCTTCTGCGGTAACACCTGCATTTTCCATCGCTTGTTTTGCAGCAATTACACCCCACTCCGCTTGAAGTGAAAGTTCATCATTACTACGCTCTTGTAAACGTGGACGTAAGCGTTTTGGATCAAGAATACCCGATTTTTCAACTACATAACGGCGTTGAATACCCGATGCTTTTTCAATAAATTCAGGGCTTGAGCCACGTAAGGCTTCAATTTCGCCTGCTTCAATCTGAACAGCATGATCTTGATTATATTGTTCTACATAAGCATTTAAACTTTCAACCAACTCTTCATTGGAAATAGATTCGGTCGGGTGGAATAAACCTGTACCTGTTATACGGATGCCCATGTAAAACTCCTGTAAAGAATGGTTCTAGCTTTCATCATCGCTCAGTTTAACCGATTGCTAAACGATCCCATAGTTTTTGTAATCTAGTTGGTGAAATAGGCAGCTTTGTTTTCATCGGCTGAGAAAACAAGGAAATTCTGAGTTCTTCCAACATCAAATACAATTCTTTGATTCTAGGATCATTTTTAAATTTAAATACTTTGTCCATCCATGGATCGACATCATCAATTGCAGCAAGGTCACGTTGTAGATTATTGGGCAATCGGTCTAAACGCAATAGCAACGCCTTCAAATAACGCGGGTATTCCTGCCAAATCTCGGCAGGTCGGCTATAAACAAAGTCTGCCAATGACATTAAATCAAGTTGGTCTTCAATGTCATCCACACTTCGACCAAAGATATTCTGGTCCAATACCAGTAACTCACGGCGAATTTTCTGCCATTGGGTAAAGATTTCCGTGATATCAGTTAAGACCTGCTGGCCATTACCCAAGAAATGCTTTTTGGTGTCCATTAATAATTTTTGGAATTCATCCGCATTTTTAGGCAATTCTTGAATCGAAACCTGCAAAGTTGCATAAACCAGCATTTGCTCCAGTCTCGCCCGTTCGCCTAAAGGCGAATAGGCCAAAGCCAGTGGCTTGGAAATCTGTTTTTTCAATTGGCGGATTAAATCGCCCAACTGCATATGCACAAGGCGAATAATCCCTTCACGATGCTGCTTAATCGCCTCATCCTGATCATTAAATATTTGAATGACCACACCCGACTCATCTTTGGCATCCAACTCAGCAAAGACTTTTGTGGGAACGAGCGCTTGATATTGCTTGACAATAACACCCGTGACTTTCTGCGATGCCTCAAATACAAAACTTTCTGGAAAAGTCTGGAATTCACCCTTTTGCTGTTTCACAGGGCGATGGGTTTCAACCCGACAACGTGCCTTTAACTCATCCAGATCACGCCCTTGCGCAATCAGTTTTCCTTTTTCATCCACTACCTTAATAAAAGGTATTAGATATTGATCAATACGTTCAAAAGAAAAATCTTTCTCTGTAATCTGTTCGCCACGTAAGGCAAAGGCCAAGTAACTAAATAAATGTTCGCGCAAATGCACTGCATCAATGCCCTGCATCAGCTTTTTCGCAGTATCAGGAATCGGCACCAGATTACGGCGTTTATCTTTTGGCAACGCCTTGAGTAAAGCTTCAATTAAATCCTGACGCCAACCTGGAATACCCCATGACCATTGCTTCTCATCGACCTGTGGCAAAGCCTGCACTGGGATTTTAACTGTTGCTCCATCTTCATCATGGCTTGGATCAAAACGATAACTTGCAGCCAAACGCAATTGCCCATTATGTAAATAGTCAGGAAATTGTTGAGTGGTTGGTCGATCATTCATCCACAGTGCATCATCCTCAACAAACAGATAACGCGGATTTTCTGTTTCTACCGTTGCTCGCCAATCCTCAAAACTACGGCGGCTGGCAATTTCCTCAGGCACTTTCTCTGAATAAAACTGGTAAATGGTTTCTTCATCGACCACCAAGTCACGGCGACGCAACTTATCCTCAACCCGTTCAACTTCTTCAAGTTTCAGTAAGTTATGCTTTAAAAATGGTGGCGTAACACCTAAATTGCCTGTAGTCAGTGCGTCACGTAAGAAGATTTCATGCGCCGCTGGTTGATCCACCTTTTCAAAGTTGATTAAACGCTTTGGCTCAATGATTAAACCAAACAGAGAAATCTGTGCATAAGCATTCACAATACCCGCTTTTTTCGACCAGTGCGGTTCAAAATAGTGATACTTCAATAAATCACGTGCCGCCAGCAAAATCCATTCAGGATCAATTTTCGCCAAGGTTCTCAAATACACTTGTGAGGTTTCTACCATCTCAAAAGCCATCACCCAGGCGGTATTGGTCTTATGCAGCGTACTGGCTGGGAACACTTTGGCTTTCTGCTGGCGTACTGCCATAAAGGTGTTACGTTCATCGGTTTTATTAGCAATAAATGAAAGTAAACCTGTTAATAATGCACGATGCAAGTTTTCATAATTGGCACCTTTCTCATTAAAACTAAGTTTTAAACCCTCTGCCAACTCCACCAATTGCTGATGGGTCTGCTTCCACTCACGCAAACGCAACCAACTTAAGAAATGCTGACGGGCAAATTGACGGCGCTTGTTCTCCGACTGCGTATCTGGACTAGTCTGTAAGGTATTCCAAAGCTTTAAATAGAATAAAAAGTCTGAGTCCGCTTCTTTGAATAAAGCATGTTTTTGATCGGCCTGCATTTGTTTATCGGCAGGACGCTCACGTGGGTCTTGAATCGCCAAGGCACTGACAATAATTAGGGTCTCTTTGAGCACGCCAAAATGTGCCCCGCCAATAATCATACGTGCCAAACGCGGGTCAATTGGCATACGTGCCATCATCTGACCGACTTTGGTCAGTTCATTCTTGCGCTCGCTGAGTGCGCCTAATTCAATCAACAGTTTACGGCCATCATTAACCAGACGAAAATCTGGTGGCTCGATAAAATCAAAATCTTCCAGATTGCCCAGGCCAAGACTTTGCATTTGCAAAATCACGGAAGCCAAGTTGGTTCGCTTAATCTCAGGCTCAGTAAACTCAGGACGGCTTAAAAAGTCCTCTTCGCTGTATAAACGAATACATACACCTGCCGCAATACGACCACAACGCCCTTTACGCTGGTTGGCGGCTGCCTGTGAAATGGCTTCAATCGGTAAACGCTGAACTCGTGAACGGTAGTTATAACGGGAGATACGGGCAAAACCGCTATCAATGACATAGCGAATATTCGGAACTGTCAGTGCTGTTTCCGCCACATTGGTCGCAATAATAATGCGTCGTCCTTTCCCACTCGGGCTAAAAATCTTTTGCTGTTCAGCCAGTGCCAAACGTGCATATAAAGGCAATACTTCGGTATGACGTGGACCTTGTTTTTGTAAGGTTTCCTGTAGCTCTCGAATTTCCTGCTCGGTACTGGCAAAAATCAAAATATCCGCATGTTCAGGATGACCCTTTTCTTCGGCATCAGCAAAGCACTCTTCTACAGCCTGAACGACTGCACGGGGTAGATTTTCTTCAAAATCATCAAACTCATCATCATCACTGCCAACAATACTCAGCTCAGAAATAGGACGATAGCGGACTTCTACAGGAAAACTACGCCCTTCCACCTCAAAGATTGGTGCGTCATTAAAGTATTGACTAAAGCGGTTTACATCTAGCGTTGCTGAAGTGACGATAACTTTTAAATCAGGACGCTTGGGTAAAAGTTGCTTGAGATAGCCCATGATAAAATCAATATTGAGTGAGCGTTCATGTGCCTCATCAATAATGATAGTATCGTATTTTGAAAGAAATCGGTCATTGGTCAGCTCAGCCAACAAGATACCATCAGTCATTAAACGGACAATTGAGTCTTGCGAACCCTGTTCATTAAAACGGATTTTAAAGCCGATGGATTCACCCAGTTTCTCGCTGACCTCTTCAGCAATACGCTGCGAAACACTACGCGCAGCCAGACGACGTGGCTGAGTATGCCCAATCATGCCCGTAAGACCACGACCTGCAAGCATGGCAATCTGCGGTAGCTGAGTCGTTTTACCCGAACCTGTTTCACCCGCCACAATAATGACCTGATGCTTTTGAATCGCGTCAATCAAGCGATCTGCATACTGGGTAACAGGTAAATCCTGATTGAGCTTGATCTTGGGGAGACGGGCAAGACGTTGCTTGACTTTGTGGTTAGACTGTTCAAACAGTTTTTCGATTTCTGCTGGTTGTGTTTTTTTATCTTTGCGCAGTCGATTTAAACGGTGACGGTCACGTGCCATAACCCATTGATCTACATTTAAATGACTCTGCACTGAACAGCTTTCCTAGAAAATAAACTAATCGGCTATTTTACGCCTTAAAGCCTTGCTATGCAAAGCAACCACATTTGGTTCTTTTCAAAAACATGCACTATTCAATTGATACACAGGGGTACTTTTGCATTTTCTTATTTTTAAACCAAGCAAAACATAGGTAAAAATCTAAGTGTATATCTTGGTTTTTTATATATTTTTAGATTTTTTCAATTTTACCCTTGAATTTTAACAGCATAGACTGCATGTTGTTAGGCACATTAGTTTTTTAGATATTTTGTCATGTTGGCTTCATATCCATGCTGTCAAATGGAGAAATATCTTTGGGTGAAAGTCGAACTTTATTGAGTTATTCAATTTTCCGATTTTAGTCATGTAAAAATACTATTTCCCCAATAACTAAAAATTATTTATTCTAGACCTCGTAAACAAGTAAGGCATTAGCCTCTCAATAAAACCTCAATCATGGAGACAATGATGAGCTTAATTAATACTGAAGTTAAACCATTTAAAGCTGATGCATTCCGTAACGGTGAATTCATTCAAGTCACTGACGCTGATCTTAAAGGAAAATGGTCTGTTCTTATTTTCATGCCTGCCGCATTTACATTCAACTGTCCAACAGAAGTTGAAGATGCTGCTGAAAACTATGCAGAATTCCAAAAAGCTGGTGCAGAAGTTTATATCGTAACAACTGACACTCACTTCTCTCATAAAGTATGGCACGAGACTTCTCCTGCTGTAGGCAAAGCTCAATTCCCATTAATTGGCGATCCTACTCACCAATTAACACGTGCTTTTGATGTGCATATTGAAGAAGCTGGTTTAGCTTTACGTGGTACGTTCATCATTAACCCAGAAGGCGTAATCAAAACTGCTGAAATTCATGACAATGCCATTGCTCGTGATGTATCAGAAACTTTACGTAAGCTTAAGGCTGCTCAATTCGTAGCAAGCCACCCAGGCGAAGTTTGCCCAGCAAAATGGAAAGAAGGTGAAGCGACACTTGCTCCATCTATCGACTTAGTTGGTAAAATCTAATTCTTTAGATTGAGCAACCTCGTCAGAAGCCACTCTTTTTAGGGTGGTTTCTTTTTATCTGCCTTTATATAAATTTCTCACTCCTCCTCCCTCAGCTTGATAGCAAAATTTTTACAATTCTTATACTTATAAATTTATAGCCAAAATCATTTATG
This sequence comes from Acinetobacter sp. GD03645, assembly GCF_029845285.1. Taxonomy (NCBI): domain Bacteria; kingdom Pseudomonadati; phylum Pseudomonadota; class Gammaproteobacteria; order Moraxellales; family Moraxellaceae; genus Acinetobacter; species Acinetobacter sp. GD03645. The sequence continues at coordinate 202,445 of NZ_JAOCLL010000001.1, forward strand.
AATTGTCAGCGTGCCCAAGTTGGAGTACTGTCAAATCATGAGGCAAAAGAGTTTCTTATATGGACATGGGGCTGTTGACGTTCCATCTATGCATTGCGTTATAGGCTAAAACAACGCAAACGAGGCATGAAACGCAGGGAATGGTAATCCCCTTGTCAAGTTTCATAACGAAGTTTGGGGCGGTTTTAGCCATAACCCTGCGGGACAGGGACATTTTTTGCCGTTACTGCGTTATGTCTTGCTTACTTAGAGTGACTAAGTTTCGCAAAACATGCCTTGTATCGTCTAAAAAATTTCCTCTGTCGCAAACATGGATGAAATGTCAACAGCCCCAAAGATCAAATCAACAATGAGGGCAAATCTATGGAAAAAACTGTTGTTGTAACCTCTTGGAAATACGATGTTTCTTCACGTTATTTAAAAATATTTTACAATAACGGCTCAGGCGAGCTTTATCATCCCGTTCCCGAATTTATCTACGATAATTTACTTCGGTGTACTGATAAAACCGCCTTTGTACATAAATATCTCGAGTTTGATCTCCATTTTAAGCGACTCTGTATTACAGCCTCCCAATAAAAATCAGCCCGATTGGGCTGATTTTTTGTCATTTTAAGCGGCTTCAATCTGCCCAGCATATTTCTCAAACATTTTTTCTTTCGCCTCTGGATGAATATTCATCTTATTTAAATCACCTTTATAGTGTTCCACCACTCGATCATCCATGATTTTTGACCACCAAGATGGAATAAATGCTGGCAAAATCAAGGCACCATAACCTGCGGGCAACTGTGGTGCATTTTCAAAATGGCGCAGTGTCTGGAAGCTACGCGTTGGATTGGCATGATGATCAGAATGGCGTTGTAACTGATACAGGAACAAGTTGGTCACCACATTATTATTGTTCCAGCTATGTTCTGGCAAGGTGCGCTCATATTGACCATTGGCTTTCTTTTCACGTTTCAATCCATAGTGTTCAATATAGTTGACCGATTCAAACAAGGTGATTGCATAAGCGGCCTGGGTCATCTGGAATGGCACTGAACGCATGCCAAATTTTGCCAACATGGCTGCATGGTAAACGGCCGACATTGCCCAGCCATGAATCAGCTCATTTTCCTTACAGAAGAATGGTCGCTTTTTACGTTCCAAACGGCTCTTTTCAATTTCAATGGCGGACTTGAAGCTACCAATTACGGTACGTGGCAGGAATTTCCAGAATGTTTCACCTAATCGGGATGAGGCTGGATCTTCTGGAGTCGCAACACGACGGTGATGACCATAGGGATGTTCAATACGGAAATGATTATAACCTGAAGGTGCCAATGCCAAATGTGACAGATACTGTTCAAGCTTTCCTGTTTTATGGCTCAACTCATGTGCGGTATTAATGCCAATACCATTCACCATCCCCACAGTCGTTCCAAGTAGAACCTGATCGGCAACAGAGGTATTTTTACGGCTTGCCAAATAGGTTCCATAAATATTTGCTGCATACTGTAATGGGATATACAGTTTCACAATACGCGCATAATACGGATCTGCCTCTAGGCCAGCGATTGCATCAACAGGTGGATTTTCCGTATCTTCACCAATGAATTTGTCTAGTGTCGGAATCACACCATGTAAAAATAATGGACCCAATCCAGCAAAAAATTTCTTGGTTTTCTTTGGGCCAAATTGATAGCCCGCCAGCCCACTCATTGCAATTGCGGGTACAGCCAAACCCAGTAACCACAAATGACGTTTTTTATCCGTGAATGTTGCTGCCTGTTCTACATCGAGTTGAGTATGCATATTCATTAGAAGTTCCTCAATCAAACACAAAATGTCTTGCTTGAACTGATTGTGTTCTTTTGATGCGGATCTATATTATCATTTTAAGACTTGCTATTATCATTTTAAGACTTTACTGGTTTTTTATTGTGCAGAAGCAGCAAATTCCTGTCATTCCATCACGTTATTATTTACGGCTGATTGAAATTTTAATCGGTACACATCAGTACGACCCTCATTTGCTGACAAGCTTAAGGGATGAGCTCGCAAAAACGGAACTTTTATCCATCCAGCAAATTGAACAATTCATCACGGTTGGTTTAAGTCTTCCCAATACACAGGACCTTGCCTTTGAACTGGGTAAAAATTTAAAGCTCAGCTCACACAGTCTGGTGGGATATGCCTTAATGACCAGCCCAAATCTGGAACATGCCTTAAGACTGATTGCACAGTATTTTAGGCTGATCATGCCCAGCTTTAAGCTCACCATTCAGTTTCCAACCAATTCACAAAAGGTTGAACTGTTATTTGAACCGATCTTGCAGATGAATAAACAGTGCCTTGCCTTTCATGTTGAAGCCATCGCAGTGGCCTTTTACTACAGCCTACTGGAACTGGCTGGACAGCAACTGCAACGCTATCAGGTTTATTTAAGCATTCCTGAACCTGTGTATCAGGAACGTTATCTACATTTAGTCAAAGCCAACTTTCATTTTAACTATACGTGGATGTCTGGTATCCGTGTCGTGATTGATCAGCAGCAATTGGCACTGCCCTTGCCCTTGGCAGATGCACACAGCTTAAAGGTGGTTGAGCAACGCTGTCAGGAACAAATCCAGAAAATTTACCATCAGGGCGAAATTGTTGAATGGGTCAGCATGATGCTGCGACAGGCCAATCAAGTGCCGACCTTAACCGAATGCGCCAAGGTTCTAAATATTTCAACTAAAACCTTGCAACGCTATTTACAGCAACAGGGCATCGAGTTTCAGGCATTAAAACAACAGATTAGCATTGAACGCGCTATCGACCTGTTAAAAAATTCAAGTTTTACCATCACCCATATCGCGTATGAGTTGGGTTATTCCAACCCTGCAAACTTCACCCGTGCATTTAATAAAGTGATGGAATGTAGTCCACAGCACTATCGTCTGTCCCGATCCAAAACCCAACAGGCAGATTAAGTCTCTTGAATTAATTTAAAACGTGGAATCACCTGTCCATCCTCAAGCTCAACTGCTTCGCTAAACATGCTGAGTGGACGTACCCATATGGAATAATCTCCATATAAGCATTGATACACCACCAGTTCTTCTTCAGTTTCACTATGGCGGGCTACATGAAATACCTGATAAAGCTGTCCTTTGTAGTGTTGATAGATACCACGCTGTAATGTCACGCTATTTTCCTTTAGGTTATGCTGTGAAATGATTGCAGTTATATAACAATTTTGAATATATTCAAATTTTTACGTAGAAAAATCTTTAAAATGCTTATATTCCATTTTAAATTCAAAAATCCGATTAAACTCATAAAAACATACTGTTTTACCTATTAAATGGTTTTGCGTACTATAGCCTCATGAAATGAATTTAGCTGATTGAACTGCTGAGAATTTGGAGATTTGCATGTTAGACCAAAATATTAAAACCCAGTTAAAAGCCTACCTTGAACGTTTAGAAAGTCCAATCGAGTTGGTTGCCGCTTTGGATGAGTCAGACAAAGCTGCAAAAATCAAAGAGCTTGTGACTGAGATTGCGGAACTTTCCGACCAGGTTACGGCGCGTTTTGACGGTTCAAACGCTCGCCGTCCTAGCTTCGGTGTGGCCAAGGCAGGTGAACAGCCACGTGTGTTCTTTGCTGGCCTACCGATGGGGCATGAGTTTACTTCCCTGATCTTGGCATTGTTGCAGGTGTCTGGCTATGCACCAAAAGTCTCTGATGAAGTATTGAATCAAATCAAGGGTTTAAACTTAAAGGCTAACTTTGATGTGTTTGTGTCTTTAAGCTGCCATAACTGTCCTGATGTGGTGCAGGCACTGAACCTGATTGCAATCAACAATCCAAACACCACCGCCACCATGATTGATGGTTCTTTCTTTCAGGATGAAGTAGAGGAACGCAAAATCCTGGCGGTGCCAATGGTGTTTCAGGACAATGAGCATATCGGTCAGGGTCGTATGACACTGGAAGAGATTGTTGCCAAGCTGGACACCAACTCAGCCGAGAAAGATGCAGCCAAACTCAATGCCAAAGAAGCATTTGATGTGCTGGTAATTGGTGGTGGCCCTGCGGGTGGTACAGCTGCAATCTATGCGGCACGTAAGGGCATCAAGACTGGTATCGTGGCTGAACGCTTTGGTGGTCAGGTCATGGACACCATGGATATTGAAAACTTCACCACGGTACAAAAAACCGTAGGTCCAAAGTTTGCCCAGGACATGGAAGCGCATGTACGTGAATATGGCGTGGACATCATGAACCTGCAACGGGTCAGCAAGATCACAGGTGCGGATCAAACTGCCAATGGTCTGGTTGAGGTTGAGCTGGAAAATGGTGCCAAGCTTGAATCAAAAACCATCATTCTGTCCACAGGTGCGCGCTGGAGAGAGATGAATGTGCCAGGTGAGGCTGAATACCGTACCCGTGGTGTTGCGTACTGTCCGCACTGTGATGGTCCACTGTTCAAGGGCAAGCGTGTTGCGGTGATTGGTGGTGGTAACTCAGGTGTTGAGGCTGCGATTGACCTTGCAGGGATTGTTGAGCATGTGACTTTGGTCGAGTTTGATACCAAACTTCGTGCCGACCAAGTATTGCAGGACAAGCTAAACAGCCTGCCAAACACCACCGTGATCCTGAATGCACTAAGCACAGAGGTTGTTGGTGATGGTTCACAGGTAACGGCATTGAAATACAGGGACCGTGCCACTGGTGTAGAACATACAGTAGAGCTTGCAGGGATTTTCGTACAGATTGGCCTGTTGCCAAACACCGATTTCCTGAAGAACAGTGCGGTTGAGCTGAGCAACCGTGGTGAGGTTGTGATCAATGACCGTAACGAAACCAGTGTCAAGGGTGTGTTTGCTGCGGGTGACTGTACCACCGTGCCTTACAAGCAAATCATCATTGCCACGGGTGAGGGAGCCAAGGCATCACTGTCCGCCTTTGACTATATGATTCGCTCTGGTGTGTAAACCCCTCTGAAAAACTTGTGCACGCATTTACATTTTTCATATGTAAGTGCGTGTTTTTACAAGTTATCAACAAATTTTCAACTTTATTCGTCAACGTTTTTATGTTTATATTTTGGCTATCCATATCGTATTGGATGCCACAACGAAAAGGAACAAACAATGAATAAATTACTTGTTGCATTAGGTCTCGCTGCTACTGTTGCACTTGTAGGCTGTAATAAAGATAAAGCGCCTGAAACAGGTGCAACTACGGGTGAACATTTAGAGCATGCAGCTGAACAGGCTGGTGCTGACATCAAAGACGCAACAGCAACAGCGACTGACAATGTTGCAACTGCGGTTGATAATGCGGGTGATCAAATTGATGCTGCTGCTGATCATACTGCAAGTGCGACTGCTGAAGCTGCTGCAAAGACTGAGGCTGCTGCCCGTGATGCAACCGCAAAAGTTGCTGGTGCGGTAGAGTCAGGCGCTGCTGATGTGAAAGAAAAAGCTCAACAATAAGATTTGTTGATGTAAAAAAGCCTCTGGTCACAGAGGCTTTTTTATGCGTATAGTGGAATTAAGCCAATAAGCCTTCATCACGCATGGCAATTTGTACAGACTGACGCTCAGCGACCTTGTTGCGCAAAGCAACAATATTTGGATATGGGGTTAAGTCATGTTCGATATGATTTGACCAGTTTGTAATTACAAACAAATAGGCATCTGCTGGGCCAAAATTATCATCCACCAGATAATCACACTCTGATTCAGCCAAATAGTTGTCAATGTATTTCAATAAACGATCAACTTCAGCATAGGCTTTGTTTTTTTCATCATCGGTCAATTTGCCAGTGAAAAACACCGCATAGGCATCATGGAGTTCTGAGTTAAGGTAACCCAGCCATTCAAGTACCTTTGCACGCCCCATGCCTGATGGAGGGATCAAGTCCTGTTTTGGATCGTGCTGTGCCAAAAACGGTAAAATGGCCACATTTTCAGTTAAGATCAAACCTGGGTTGATTTCCAATGCAGGAACATAACCTTTTGGATTGATTTCGTAATAGTCTGCACCTTTTGAAGTTTTATGTGTTTTTAAATCTACCCGTTCTAAATCAAAATCTACATTTATTTCATTTAAAATAATATGGGCTGCCAATGAGCAGGCACCTGGTGAATAATACAACTTCATGTTTGATCCTTGTTATCTAACATTAATGTTTTAAAATGCTTCATCCAAACTTTCAAGCTTTGTTTGTTACTGATTTGCAAAAAAGTATGTTTTTGCACTTTTCAAGCATTTTAAGTTGCCATTGATGTCCTGTTTATAAAAATTCTATCTCGATGTTAAGCGCTAAAGATGACGATACCATGTCAAAATCTCACTAAAAATTTGACTTGATCAACTGAACACTTACAATACGGCATTTCTATATTTATATCTCCAGAATCATGTCAAACGATCAGTTAGAAACGCAAATTACGGAACTCGACAATTTACCTGAGCACCGTGAGATTGTGACGTTTATGCGTCGTTCAGCCCCACTCAATACCTCACAACGCACTGCGCTCGAAGATTATCGTGACTTAATTCTGGAATATCCTGTTGGCGACCTCCGTCATCACTTTGAACAGCCAGAGCGTCCGCTCACTGTGGAAATTGGTTTTGGAATGGGTCGCTCACTGGTGCTTATGGCAAAGGCCAATCCTGAACGTAATTTTGTCGGTATTGAGGTGCACGTTCCTGGTATCGCACAATGTGTTTATGAAGCAGGTATGGCGGGATTAAAGAATTTACGGGTACTGGATGCAGATGCAATTCAGGTACTTCGTGAAATGCCTGACAATAGCATTAACTGCGTACAACTTTATTTCCCTGACCCATGGCAGAAAAAACGTCACTTCAAGCGTCGTTTTGTGATTCATGAGCGCATGCAGTTGGTTGAACAAAAGCTGGAGATGGGTGGTACTTTCCACGCGGCAACCGATTGGGAACCCTATGCGGAATGGATGCTGGATGTGCTGGATAATCGCCCGAATCTGGAAAATTTGGCAGGTAAAGGTCAAAGCTACCCTCGCCCTGACTGGCGACCAGTCACCAAGTTCGAGCGCCGTGGCATCGAGTCGGGTCATAAAATTAATGATTTCCTGTTTAAGAAAATTCATTAAATAACGCCCTTAAAATCTTATCTCTGTTCTCATAAGTCATTGGGCGTATACAATACCCCTACCCATCTATCAAATTGATTTGTAGGGGTTGATTGTAAAGATCCTATCACACAGTATAACGTTTGCTTAATCCCCATTCTGCTAGAATACGACGATACAGGGTTGAGGAACGATCTGCCTCAAAATGGGCTTCAAAACTGATATCGAGTGGCAATTCTTCTGGTTTCTGCGCTTCCACCATCTCCTGATCTTCGGCAAAAATTTGCGCATTAAAGTCATAGACCGCCTGTAAGTCTCCTGTGGTATCAAAATTACGGGTCAACGGCACGAACAAACGGGTTTTGTTATGCGATACAGGACAACAGGCATTTAGGATTTTCAATATACCCTCATTGGGGAAATACACAGTAAGAATGGCTGAAAATGGTGGATAAATATCAAATACCCGTTTCCATAAAAAACCCTCTGGTGCTAAATGCTGCATCCCATGCGGATAGTTACTTACATTGCTAACATATTCAGTATTTAAACCATAAGTTGTTCTTTCAGTTTTATATTTGGGAACTATAGGATTGTCACGATCTGCAAAAGCCTGATGATGTACCCATGCAAAATGCGCCACATCAATAAAACCCTCAAGTTGACGACCACTCGACCCTGCAATATCTACATACGGCGGTAAAATCGCCTGATGCTCATCACTTTGCCATGTATCCAATACAGGAATATTGGCAAGACTTTCATCTCGTCCCAAAATACTTGTCCAAACCAAACCATATTTTAAAATCACAGGAAATTTGGTCAGGGAAAAACGATCTGAAATTTTGGTCAAATCAGGTTGTGCAGGAATTTTGGTGCATTTCCCCTCTGCATTGAAATGTAAACCATGATAGGGACAAATAATGGTTTCACCCTCAACCCAACCTTTACTCAGTGGTACACCTCGATGCGGACAAATATCACGAACTAAATGAATGTCACCGCTTTCGGTTTTATAAATCGCCATATTCAGATCAAGTAAAGTGACTTGATGTGGCTTGCTGCTGACATCTTCAATACGGGCGACTGGATACCAATGTTGCGCTAATATTTCCCAATCCTGATCATCAAATTGGCTATGACATGGCTTATTTGGAACGTTAATTAATGGGATTGCATTCATGTTTGGCTCACAATTTTATACGCTAGATCATTGATCTTTTTCTATATGCAGTGTGGAGCACATCTTTTTTTTCGTCTATTAGAATGATTTATATGAATCATTCTAAAAATTAGAACACTTGATGGTTTTTATTGTTATTCTCTTTATCTGCCTCCTAAAAGTAAGGCTGACAAGTTTAACCTCTCCCTAACCCTCTCCTAAAAGGAGAGGGAAATTTGGTATGTTTCTTATGAATCTTCCTTTTTCTCGTTTTGCTGAATATTTTGTGGTGGTTGCCAAAACAGGCAGCCTGAGAAAAGCAGCCGATCAACTTTTTATTTCTGTTTCGGCAGTGCATCGTCAGATTATGCTGGCAGAGGAACAACTTGGCGTAGCCTTGTTTGAACGTTTGCCTAGCGGTCTAAAATTGACGTTGGCAGGTGAATTACTGTATGCCGATTTGCTGAGTTGGCAGAAAGAGTTTCAACTCACCCAAAAACGTTTAAATGAAATTCAGGGCTTGCAACGGGGTTCGATTGATTTCGGCATGATTTCAGCACTGAGCGAAAGTTTTGTCAGTGCTGTGATTCAGTCGATTCATCAACAATATTCATGGATTAATTTTAATATTCGAGTATTGGACAGTGAAAGCGTTGCTGATCTGGTCATCAAAGCTGAACTGGACTTTGGTTTGATTCTAAATCCTAAACATCAGCATCAACTGCATATCAGTGCCTTTATCGAAATGCCGCTTGGTTTCGTGATTCCAAAACAAAATCCTTTGGCTCACAAGGATAAAATTTATTTTTCCGATACAATTGAATTTAATCATATTATTCCAGCCGCCCCCTTAATTATTCATGATCATGTCACTGCTTTATATAAGAAGCATGATTTTAATCCACTGCATAAAATCGAATGTAATGATATTCGGATGATGATTTCATTGCTGAGACAAAATCTTGGGATTGGTATTATGAGTTATTTGGATGTCTATCCTTTGATTGAAAGTGGTGAGTTTGAATTTAGAACAATCAATGAACAAGGGCTGCATCCAATTACGCTGGCGTTATGTGTTGCACCAAAACGGCAACTTTCCCGAATTTCTCAAATCATGATGAATCAAATCGTTGAAGAAATGGAGGCACTAAAATTGCGCATGAGTAAAAATTTTCATTAAAAAATTGAATAAACGCACCAAGATAAAGCATATAAATACATGATTTTATTACAATTAATGATTGACACTTTAAGATAACATCAAGTAATTTGATGTGAAGTTTCACATTTTAATTATTCAGGCATTGATATGGTTGGGCCAACTAAAGAGATTGATTTAACAACAGCTTATCCTCGAGATATGGTCGGTTATGGCAATCATCCACCACATGCACAATGGCCCAATCAAGCCAAAATTGCGGTGCAATTCGTGCTGAACTATGAGGAAGGTGGTGAAAAGCATATCCTGCATGGAGATGAAGGCTCAGAACAATTTCTGTCTGAAATTAGCGGTGTGGACAGTTATGCAGCCCGACATCTGTCTATGGATTCGCTGTATGAATATGGTTCACGAGTAGGCTTTTGGCGCATTCAACAAGAGTTTGCCAAGCGTCATTTACCGATGACAATTTTTGCGGTAGCGATGGCATTACAGCGTAATCCTTTGGTGGTCGAAGCCATTAAAGAATATGAATATGATGTGGTGTCGCATGGTTTACGCTGGATTCATTATCAAAATGTCGATATTGAGACTGAAAAAGCACATATGGCAGAAGCCATGCAGATTTTAAAGGATTTATTTGGACAATATCCTACAGGTTGGTACACAGGACGAGACAGTCCCAATACCCGTCAATTACTGGCTGACTATGATCATGTGCAGTATGACAGTGATTATTATGGGGATGATGTGCCTTTTTGGACAACCCTCTCAAAAGAAAATGGTGAAACTCGTCCGCATCTGATTATTCCCTATACCTTAGATACCAATGATATGAAGTTTGCGTCACCGACAGGCTTTAACCGCAGCGAGGATTTTTTTGAGTATCTAAAAGATGCTTTTGATGTGCTGTATGCCGAAGGTGCAACTTCACCCAAAATGCTTTCGATTGGGATGCACTGTCGAATTTTGGGTCGCCCTGCTCGTTTTAAAGCCTTACAAAAATTTCTGGATTATGTGCAAAATCATGATCGGGTCTGGATTTGTACTCGTCAGCAAATTGCAGAGCATTGGATGAAATATCATCCTGATCAGGGTATATAATTATATAACTCACATAAATTTTTCTAACCATTTTGTATATTTACATAAAACTTTTAACCATTATTTACTATCTTGGTTGGCGGCATGGATGCCGCCGTTGAGCTGTGGCATCAAGGATGTGCCATCAGCTCAACAAAGGGGTTTTGTTACTTTTGCCCAGTCAAAAGTAAGGCTAAAACCTCTACAAAAATAATTTGTCTATAAATAAATTAAGAGGTAATGCCAACTTATAAAATTTATAAATAAAGCCATAGAAATTGATAAAAATTAATTTTTCAATAATCTTAGGCTATTTTACTCATTTGCATACTTCGCTGTTGCAACACTTTGACTGATTGTTTGGCTTGCCAAGCCAACTCCTGCATATCCAGATCAGGAATCTGGTCATTTTCCATCACCATTTTCCCTGCAATAAACATCACTTTGATTTTTGCTCGTCCAGCACTGGCAATCGGCGCAATCGCAACATCATGTAAGCCGAAATAGCGTGGGTCATCCAATTGATAAATCACCAGATCCGCCTGTTGTCCTACCTCTAGCGTACCAACTTGATCCAAGCCTAAACTTTTTGCACCGCCAGCCGTTCCCCAACGGATAATATCTTCAATGGTGGCAGCATCTCCGCCACCCTCAAATAACCCGCCCTCATATTGCGGTTTTGCCAACATCCCTTTTCTGGCACGTTGTAGTAACCATGCCACATGGGTTTCGGACAACATATCGGCTGCTTCATTGGATGCTGCGCCATCAACACCAATCGAAATGGTCATGCCTGCCTGTTCTAATGTGACTAAATCTGCAATGCCACTGCCTAGACGTGCATTACTCTGTGGGCAATGCGCAATGCCTGTTTGAGTTTGTCCTAAAATGTGAATTTCTTCAGGTAATAACTTGACTAAATGTGCAAACCAGACATCACTTCCAACCCAATCATGTTCAGCACAGAACTGCACAGGCGTCATATTAAATTTAGCTTTGGCTGCATCCAAATAATCCACCGTTTCAGACAAATGGCTATGCATACCGATACCGAGCTGTCGAGCAATTTTGGCAGTTTCCCGAAACTGTTGTGGGGTGGTTGAATGTAAACTGGAAGTCGGTGCCATCACGATTTTACGCAATGCGGCTGAATCTGCTTGATGATATTTACCGACTAGACGCTCAATATCTGCCATGTAATCTTCAAACTTCTCAGGGCGTAAAGCTTGTGGCAATTCACTTTCCAAACCACGAGTCAAAGTTGCGCCACCCCGACACAGTACAAAACGCATGCCCAGTTTTTCAGCTTCATCAAATAATATCGCAGAACCATCAAACGGCATCTGCGGCCAATATAGATAGTGGTGATCTGCGACTGTGGCACAGCCTGAACGCAACAATTCAATTAAACCAATCCGCACCGCAATCCGAAAAGTCTGCTCATCAAATGCACCACGAAAACGATAAGGCGTACTGGCAAGCCATGCAGTCAGGCTTTGATTTAACCCCTGTGGCTCACCTTTTAGCAAGGACTGGAACAAATGATGATGGGTATTCACCCAAGCTGGATAAATGATACAATCTTTGGCATCTACAATTTGTTCATTGGCGTGTGCTGTCAGTTGTCCTAACTCAGTAATTTTGCCATCTTGAATACGAATATCAGTTGCTGAACTACGTGCAGCATCACCTGATAAGCCTGTCAAAACAGCATCGGCATTTTTAATTAAATAAGAATGGTGATTGATCATACTTGTTCACTCTCATGCCATTGGCTTAGAAATACACGGCTTAATAATGACATCAACACAAACAATCCCAGACCTGTACAGGTAATCAAAAATAGTGCCGCAAACATTAAGGGTAAATCCAGTTGAAAGCCTGCCTGTAAAATTTGATACGCCAAGCCTGCACTTGTTCCGCCCGCACCTGCCACAAATTCAGACACCACCGCACCAATCAATGCCAAACCACAGGAAATTCTTAAACCACCAAAGAAATACGGCAAGGCATTCGGTACACGTAAACGCATCAGGATTTGCCAGCGACTGGCTTTATTAATTTGAAATAAATTCAGCAAGCCTTTATTGACACTGCGCAGCCCCAAAGTGGTATTGGTCAAAATTGGGAAAACAGCAACCAACATGGCACAAATCACCAATGCCAAAGTGGTATTTTGAATCCAGATAATCACCAACGGCGCAATTGCTACAATGGGCGTGACCTGAAATAAAATCGCATAGGGCATAAAACAGGCTTCAATGAGTCGACTTTGTACAAATAAAAATGCCACCAAAGTTCCAATCACCACCGCACAGGCAAATGCCAATAACGTGATTTTTAAAGTTACCCACAAACTTCCAAGTAATAGACCCGACTGATTCACCATTGCCATGACAATATCACTGGGTTTTGGAATCACATAAATCGGGACATTAAGTTGCTGAAAACTGAGTTGCCAAATCAAAAGCAGTAGAATGCCGAATGTTACAGGCGCAGCAATACGTTGTACGGCAGGATTTTGAATTAAAGGTTTAATCATGAGCATGCCCTCCGCTTGCTTCAGCCAATACGTGAGAAAGATGTGAACATTGTTTAATAAAGACTTCTGAGGTGCGGAATGCTTCATCTCGCTGATAAGGTCCATCAATTTCCATATCAGCCACCACACGACCAGGGCGTGCGCCCATCACAATCACACGAGAAGATAAATACACCGCTTCATAAATGCTGTGCGTGACAAACACCACTGTTAGGTCACGTTCAGACCAAAGCTTGCGAATATCACTATCTAGTTTATGGCGAGTAAATTCATCCAGTGCACCAAACGGTTCATCCATCAACAATAGATCAGGTTCTGTCACCAAAGCCCGTGCCAAAGAAGCACGCATTTGCATGCCACCTGATAATTCACGTGGATAAGCTTTATTAAATTTATCCAAACCAACTGCTTTTAAGGCATCCAATACTTTTGGGGTACTCACCGATTTGGCAATCCCCTGTAAATCCAAAGGCAGGCGCACGTTATCTTCAATATTTGCCCACGGCATTAAGGTTGCTTCCTGAAACACCATTGCCATTTTGCATTGTGACTGAATGTCAGCTTTTCCATTCCAACGCACCTGACCCGCAGATGGCTGTTCCAGATCAGCAAACATTTTCAATAAGGTACTTTTGCCACAACCTGATGGTCCAAGTAATGACACAATCTCACCACGAGCAATATTTAAATCCAGTCGTTGTAAGGCATTAGTGCCATTGGGATAGGTTTTTTCTACACCTCTGACCATCAGCATCGGTGTAATAAAATTTGAGGATTCCTTAAGTGGAGTCTCGATTGATAAAGCTGAATTCATGCGGTTTCCCCTTTAGACAGATGCCCTATTTTCTAACCAGAAGATGCAATGACTTATTTCTTCACAGGATTAAACTGTGTGGTATAAGCCGATTTCCAATTGGTTTTCGCATCGAGCAAACCTGAGTTCACCATAAAGTCTCGTGTGGCTTTCCAGCGTGCATCAGTCATCACCCCAATACCTTTGGTTTTAGCATCGCCACCATCAATCAGTTGTAACTTTTTCATTTGACTGACCGCAAATGCCAGTAGCTCATCATTCATGTTTGGATTTTCTTTTTTAATGATGGCATTACCTAGACGTGGATCAGCTAGATAATTTTTCCAACCCTCCATTGAGGCTTGTACAAAACGCTTGACCACATCAGGTTTATTTTGCAGCACATCATTACGAGTCACTAAAATGCCACCGTAGGCAGGATAGCCTGCATCGGCAAATAGGAAGAAATTGCTCGATGGTTCAGCCTTTTTCGCCTGAAATACTTCTGAAGTGGCATAAGCTTGTTGTGCAACATTTTTGCCTGCTAAAAACGGCTGCATATTAAAGGTATAAGGACGTGCTTGTGATACATCTAGCTTATATTTGCCTTTTAACCACGGCCACCAACTTGCCTGTCCACTGGTAGACACTAGAATGGTTTTGCCTTTTAAATCAGCCAGTGATTTAACATCACTATGCGTTAAAATCCCTTGTGGGTCGAACTGAAACGGTGCTGCCACAGCTTTGATTGGGAAATTACTTTCAATGCCTTTGAGTACCTGTAAATCATAATTGATAATAATGTCAGCACGTTTAGAAAGTAACAGCGTCATATTATTGACTTGTGGTCCACCGATTTTAATATCGACATCCAGACCATATTTTTTATAGATACCCTGCGCCAAAGCCTGATAATATCCGCCCTGCTCAGCTTGCGCATACCATGTGGTTTGTAACACCAATTTATCAGCAGCATGTGTAAAGGAACTGAATAATAACGCACCAGCAATCGCGGTTAATCGTGCTTTGCCTACATAGTGTTGAATTTTCATAAATAAGACCCCTAAATATGTGTGAACTCATATCGCTATTCTTTTAGGGGCAATAAAGCAAATGTATATCTACAGGTTTTCACATACACATTTTCTCTCAAGACCAAATAAATTGACCTTGTCCCCAAAAGAGGAACAGCGAACGCTGTAGAGCAATGTCCCATGTGTTATACACACTAACCGCTTATACTCAGGAATAATTCAGCAAACAACGTGCCAACATTTATTTAATGATATTTTTCATTAAGTTAAAAAATATAGATTTATCTTAAAAAATAATTAGGCCAATAAAAAAACAGTATTTTTCTTATTTTGAACATGATAAAAATTTACTCACCTTAATATTGCACCATTTTAAATCAGCCATGGAACTAAAACGATTCATTCTGATTGCAAATGACTTTTATGTTGAGAGAATAATAGGTTAATTGACCAAAAACCTATGATTTAAATAGCAATTCTTTATATTACAGGAATTGGCATCAAAAATGCTTAATATTATTTTGTCAGAGTAGAAGCGTTCAGCATCAAAACAATTTAGATTAATATCGGGCAGATTGCCAGCTGCCCCTACAAGCCATAAATTTGCAAATTTTTATGATAATTTTGTAGGGTATGATGGTAATCATACCGAGTTTAAATCGTTATTATTTGATGTGGGTCATTGCTCAGGAATCAGCTTACTTTTTATTTATTTAGAGAGTATGGCTCTTTTTTGAAAAAATGACCCAGTCTCTTTCAATCTATTTGATTGGGTCATGGTTTATCCAGAAATAGAGGTTGAAATATGAATAGCGCAAACATGACCAAACTCGCTGAAAATAACTACAGCTTGGAAGAACTGCAAAAAGAATCCCGTATGGGTGCTTTCGGTCAGGAAACTTTTGAACGTGAAGTTCGGGTGATTGACCTGTCTGATTTTGAACAACGTAAATATGAAATTGCCGATCAACTCTGGTCTGCTGCAACCGATATTGGTTTTTTTCAGGTTTCAAATCATGGCATTGATTTAGGTCAAATCCAAAATACCTTTGATATGACGCAACAATTTTTTAAGCTACCTGAACAGGTTAAAGCACAATATCCTTTAAATCGCAATGCAGGCTGGGAAAGCAAGGCACAGATTCGCCCATCCACCAGTACGCCCGACCAGAAAGAATCCTATCAGATTACCCGTCCTCGTATGACTGGACTGTATCCAACTGAACAGGAACTTCCTGATTTTAAAAATACCATGCTGAATTTTGAACATGCCTGCTGGCAAGTCGGCATGAAAATTCTTTCCTGTTTTGCCTATAAACTGGGTTTTACTGATGATTTCTTCACACTTGCGCATGATCCAGATCAGGAAACTTATCAAAGTACCTTGCGCATGTTGCATTACTATGCGGTTGATCCTGCACTCAAAGATCAACTCGGTTTATGGCGTGCAGGCGCACATACTGATTTTGATTGTTTAACCCTGCTGTTCCAACGTAACGGTCAAGGCGGTTTACAGGTCTGCCCAGGCAAGGACATGGAACAACAGCAATGGACAAGTATCGAACCTCGTGATGATGTAATTACCTGTAATATTGGTGATATGCTGATGCGTTGGAGTGATGATCAATTACCATCCAATTTCCATCGGGTTAAAAATCCTGAAACCGATGAATATCAAGGTGCTCGTTATAGTCTGGCATTTTTCTGTCAAGCCAATGAAGATGTGCTGATTGAAAGCCCGAATAAAAAATATCCTGCGATTACCGCAAAGGAATATTTAAAGCAAAGGATTAGTGCAAATTTTGAGGGGAAATATTAATTTGCTTGTAGGGGAGGATGACAATCGTCCCTCCCTTAAAAGACAGTCTTTTTATTAAATTAAAACATCATCAGACAATCTCATAACGGTGCGATTACTCTCACCTACTTCTATCTATCATTCACAATCATAAAATGATTGGACAATTGGTACATATCACAATTCTGTCCACCGCCAATCCGATCAATCACTAAAAAATCACTATTTGCTTCCAGTGTAAGTAGTGGATGATGCCATACGCCCTGATGATAATTTACACCTTGTTTTCCATTGGATAAAAAAGCAAAAATCTGTTGTTCATCAGGCTGTGTATGATCCAATGGCAATGCCACCACAATCACAAATTTCTGTTGTTGCAAAGGAATAAATGACTGTGAACCGTATGGATGCCGCTCCAACATTTCAATCTGGAATGGAAGCTCTGTTGCAGCAAGATTATGAAAAATACTCATCCCAACTGCCACATTGTCACCTGATACCTGTGCCAAAGACAGCGCATGATAACGCTCAGTCAATCCATTATTAATCGGAAAACAATCCCGATTTTCTTTTTCGATGACATCACCAAAAGGCGCAAAACTTTCCTGCGTTAATGGCTGAATCTGGATATTTTTTTCATACATTAAATCTAATCTCAATTTAAAGGCTGACTAACTAAAAATATATGCCTTAACGGAGTCATACCGAGTTCTCATCCAATTTCAGGATAAGCCTGCGGCTCGCCTTACTTTGGTTTCGCCCAAAGTAAGCAAAGGCATTGTCATCCGCAAAACTCGTTGACTACCGTCAGTTAACTTAATGAATCGCAGAAACAATAATTTATCAATGAAGTCCTGTCTCGAACAATTGCGGATGACGTTTCCGAGTATCATATCTCCTATCAAACTCACAGGTTATTTAATAATTTTCCCCATAACCGAATCCGACTAATTCCTCCATCAGGAATCATATTGACCCGAATATAATTGACTTTTTGATGCTCAAGAATTTCAGCGATATATTCATGTACGTTATCCATACTCAAAGGTTGCTGTTCCAGTAAAAATGACCAAAACATACTTTGCGGAATTAATTGTGCATCAGTGGCATTTTCTACATAAGCCGCCTGAATCGAACAAAATGCAGGATAATTGCCCTTAAAATAAGCAGTATCGACTTCTATTTTTTCTACCTGACCTGTTTGCCCCAAAGCAATAATACACCAGTCAAAACCAGGTGCCCGACGACGTTTGGTTTCCCAACCATCGCCCATATTTAAACCACGATCAGGATTGAGCAAGTTATTGGGATGTCCAAAATGTGCATCACTAAATGCCACGATACGACCACCATTTTTTAGACCAATCAGGTCAAGCTGCTTCGTGGTATCGACATGCTCCAACACCACATTGCCATAGACTCTTAAACGAGCAATGCCGCCATCAGGAAAAATATTCAGGCGAATATGGGTAATTTTCTGGGGCATACAATCAAAAAAATGATGATTGTCTGGAGAAAGCACTGAATTTTCTAATAATTGAATCCATTCTGCATTTTCCAAATTTTCATCAGCGGCATAACAGCCCTCAATGGATGCCGAAGCAGGATAATTGCCTGTAAAAAATGAGGTATCAATATCAAAACCAGTCACATTGCCTGTCACACCTAAACGCACGATACACCAGTCATAGCCAGCTTCACGTTTGCGGCGACTTTCCCAGCCATCCATCCATTTGCCATGATCATCATATTTGCCCTCGATAAATTTTGCTGGCTCGCTTTGCAGCATTCTTTCCGCTTTGGCAAAAAACTCATCTGAACATGACACAATCGCTGCACCAATTCGGGCATCCGCCAGATTGGTCAATGCCTGTAAATGACTCGGTAAAGGGATGGTTTTGGCAATATGCACTGTCATTGGTCAATCCTGAATATTTCATTTCTATAGTTTATGCAAAATCCAGTCCAACTGGTCTGACCTGTTATAAAAAATCTGCTCATTTTTAATTTCAATCACTCCCAAAAGAGCAATTTTGTGTAAAATCAAGCTTCATTTAATTCAGGATATGTGGCTCATGAACCCACAGGCAATGCTCAATGGAAAATCATCTCAGGTGACTGAGCAAGCTGTGGAAGTGATTCATCAACGTATTCAACAAGGCAGTTATGCAGTGGGTTCAGCCTTGCCCTCACAACGTGATCTGGCGATTCAGCTTGGCATCAGCCGAGCTTCTTTACGTGAAGCACTGACTCGGCTTGCAGCTTTAGGTTTACTGGAAATTAAGGCAGGTAAAGGCGTCTATGTGATTTCACAGCATAGTCAGGCAGCCGAACAATGGGAGGGAGAACATCGGGTTTCTTTAAAGGATTTTTATCAACTGCGTTATGTACTGGAAAGTTTTTGTGCACTATTAGCCTGTGAGTATTTGACTGAAAATGATAAAACCATGCTCCAACAGTATTACGATACCCTTTCCACAGCGATTAAAGAACAGAATTGGCAAGTAGCCTCTGAAGCGGATTATGCCTTTCATCAACGTATTATTGACCTTAGCCATAATCAATCTATTATTCAAACACTTAGAATACATACCGAATGGATTAAAAAAAGCCAGATACTCCCTTTTGTACAACCCAATCTTGCCTTTAAAACCATTCAGGAACATGAATCCATTTTAAATGCCTTATTTAAACAAGATGGTATCGCTGCGGAAAAAGCCATGCAGGCACATATTATCGGGGCTGCACAACGTGCAGGTGTATATTTTTCTCGCCATGAACAAAAATAGATCACGCACCAATTTACCTCACTCCATGAACCACATCAAAGCACCCTTTCCCATTCTGCTTTTTAATAAAGCAAAATAACTGGTATGACCAGTAAAACCAGTTTCTAAAAATTGGCACAATTCTCGCTTAATACTCTATAGAAATTTTTATTTGTTGAAAAATATTTAGGGTCTAAAATGATGAATATTGCGATTGTAGGTGCAGGTATGGGCGGGTTAACTGCTGGTATTGCTTTAAAAAAATTTGGTCATCAAGTTACGATCTATGAACAGGCGGCTGAAATCCTACCTGTGGGCGCAGCCATTTCGTTGTGGTCGAATGGGGTCAAATGCCTAAACTATTTGGGCTTAACTGATCAAATTCAGGCATTGGGTGGACAGATGGAATCCCTTGCCTATGTTGATGGACTCAATCAGCAAACCATGACCCAATTTAGTCTGACACCTTTATATAAAGAAGTGGGACAACGTGCCTACCCTGTCGCCAGAGCTGATCTACAACAACTACTCATGCAGCAATTTGGTTTGGAAAATATCAAACTCGGCATGAAAATGGTTGAAATCGAATCTACAGAAGAGGAAGTTACCCTATATTTTGAAGATGGTACTCAGGTCACAGCCGATGTGCTGATTGGTGCTGATGGTACACACTCCATTACCCGTAAATTTGTACTCGGTTATCAGGTGGAGCGTCGCTATGCAGGCTATGTCAACTGGAATGGTCTGGTTGAAATTGATGAAGACATTGCCCCTGCACAGCAATGGACAACCTATATCGGTGAGGGAAAACGGGTTTCCCTGATGCCTGTCGCACAAAACCGCTTTTATTTCTTCTTTGATGTGCCATTAGAAGCAGGACTAGCCAATCAACGTGATGATTACAAGGCAAAATTAAAACAGTATTTTCAGGGTTGGTGTGAGCCTGTACAAAAACTGATTAATGCACTGGATGAACAAAAAACTAATCGTGTTGAAATTCATGATATTGAACCATTTATGAATTTTTATAAAGGTCGAGTGGTGTTATTGGGCGATGCAGCGCATAGCACCACGCCTGATATTGGACAAGGTGGCTGTCAGGCAATGGAAGATGCGATTTACCTTGCCCGTGCCTTGCAAATCAATACTTTTGGTTTGGAAGATGCACTGGAACGTTATCAAAATAAACGCAATGACCGCACCAAAGAAATGGTTTTACGTGCCAGAAAACGTTGTGATGTGACCCACATGAAAGATCCTCAAGTCACTGAAGAATGGTATCAATCTCTCTATCAGGAACAGGGCAACCATATTATGCAAGGTATTATTAGTAATATTGTGGGCAATCCACTGGATTAATTTTCTGGATTTTTAACATTTTCCCTCTTATTTTGAGGGATTTTTTATCTCTACACTTATTCAAGTAGCGTTTTTAAATAAGCAAATTAATATATTGATTCTTTTATCTTTAAAATTAATTAAAAAATGCATATTTCCACCTGAAAATATGCATCCTTAAAAAGCGAATTAAAACTTATAGCTTAATGTAAAACGGTTCTGCAAGAAGTCCTTTTCATAACGTGGAGATGTTTGAATACCAAAGAAATTACTAACGCTAAACCCCTTGAATGCGCCTGTAAAATTATAAATACTAAATATCATATATTCTGACTGATTACGACTATCCAAATGTTCCGCTTCCTTTAAATCCATAAATGAATATCGAGCGCCTGCAATCACCTGATCAGACACTTTGCCCTCTAACGAAGCCATAAAGGCGTTGCCAGCTCCAAGGTCTTGGGTACTGGTAAAAAATGGCTGAGCAAAGATTTCACCTGATGAGGTTTTAGTGGCATAAGGCGTTAAAAGCGCACCATTTAAATAACTGCCATGATCAGGTTTAATATAGTTATATGCCACTTTAAACGTTGCAGTTGGTAACACTTTCAATGCAGCCTGAGCCCCAAAAATCTGGCTATTGACCTCACCTGCCAATGCCTTGCCCTGATCTTTACCCGAAATATATTGCAGTGAAAGCTCAGGCGCATAATTGAGTTTTGCAAATGCCAAATCAGCCTGAGTGTAAATGAGACGCGTATAGTTATCATAATTCTGATACCAAAGTTGCGCCTTTAATTTTTTGTCACCTGCCAGCGCTATACTCTTCCCAGCCCCAAAAGACCACACGCCATCTGTTTCAATTTTCTCATTCTGACGCGAGGTTTTAGTAAATTCATCTTCACCATAGCTTTTATATTTATTCACTTTGGTTAGACGCAGGAAATCCATGTTGTTTTCAATCTGGACATCAGCCGCCTGATACAAATACATGAGTACGCGACGATCTGCATAGTCTCCCATAAACGGTAAATTCAGGCGCTGGTTACCCACCGTCACTTTTGCCAGATCATTTTTCCATATCACATAAGCTTCCGCTAAACCATCACGATCATTCTGTAATTCAGGGACTTCTGGTTTTTGGTCTTTATCATCCAGACGACGCTGTAAGTCATACCCTACTCCAGCCTGTACCCCATAAAAAGGCGCTGTCTCATATTTAACATAACCTCCTGCTGTGACCGTATCCTGATTTAGGTTATTAACAAAATAACCATTATTTAAGGAATAATAGGTTGTCTTTACCACCCCATGCACACTACCACAGCTCAAAGTCTGCCCCAATGACTGCACAGAATTATCCTTAATTTGGCAATCCTGATCTAAATTAAATAGTCCATTTAAACTGGTATCTGCTGCCCAACCTTGCATTGCAGCGGTCATCGCCATGATTAAGGCTGCAGATTTCAGTGTAAAGTTTTTCATAAATTTCCCCTTGGATGACATTTAAAAATCAGCTTAGGCAATTGCGAAACAAATGCTGACGACCTTGAAATTCTGTTTTCGCTTTTTTAGGGCAAAAAACTCTCCTAGGCCTATGCAAAAAATGAATAAGCGACTTTTAAATGTGATGTTTAAAAAATGTAAATCGGTTAGAAGATCAAATCATTGATCTGTGAGATTAATGCCCTGAATTTAACGGAAGCGGGCCAACCTCTGCTGAACTTTTACTAAACGGTAAATGGTTAAAGATGATATTCAGTAAAATTGCTGTGATACAGGCAGAACTGATCCCTGAATGCAATAAGGTTTTTACCCAGGTCGGAAACTGTGCATAAAACTCCTGATTGACGATTGGAATCATGCCAATTGCAAGCGAAGTCGCCACAATAATCAGATTTTTATGGTCGTTATAATCCACTTTGGCCAAGGTACGAATTCCACTCGCCGCGACTGTACCAAACAACACGATGCCTGCCCCACCCAGAACTGGCATTGGAATGGAAGCCACCAAACGCCCAACAACTGGCAATAAACCTAAAACAACCAGAATTCCCCCTGCGGTTGCTACTACAAAGCGGCTTTTAATACCTGTAATCGCCACCAACCCAACATTTTGGGCAAAAGCGGTTTGCATAAATGATCCAAAAATCGGTGCAACAGCACTGGATAACATGTCAGCACGCAAACCATCGCCAATCCGTTTTGAATCCACTTTCGTTCCCACAATTTCACCAATCGCAATAATGTCTGCCGTGGTTTCAGTCATGATCACCAAAGTTACAATGACCATTGAAAGAATGGCAGAAAGCTCAAATACAGGAGCACCAAAGTGAAAAAAGCTTGGCATGGCAAAAACAGGCCCTGTGGCAACTTTGGAAAAATCGGCAAAACCTGCAAAATAAGCAAGTATGGTTCCCAGTACAATCGCAATCAGAATCGCAAGACGGCGTAGCACCTGACTACGCAACATGCTAAAGATGATGACAATTGCCAAAGTCATCACAGCCAGTCCAACATTGGCAGGATCACCCCAGTTTTCAGCTTTGGGATTACCCCCCATAATCCAGCGAATAGCCACAGGTGTCAGTGAAATGCCAATCATGGTAATCACACAGCCTGTTACCACTGGCGGGAAAAATCGGATAATCTTGGCAAAGAAAGGGGTAAGCAATAAACCAATGAAAGAGGCCACCATCACCGCACCAAATGCAGAAGCCAGTCCACCGCCTGTACTGACAATCGCCAAAATCGTTGCAACACCAGCAAATGATACGCCCTGAACAATGGGTAGTTTTGCACCAAAATGCTTAAAGCCTATAGTTTGCAATACCGTTGCAATTCCCCCTATAAATAATGCCGCAGCAACCAGCAAACCAATTTCTGATGCTTCCAGACCTGCCGCAGCCCCAATGATCAAGGGCGGTGCGATAATTCCACCATACATGGTCAATACATGCTGTAAACCATAAACCGCATTTTTACGCATACCTAAATATTGATGTTCTGCTGATACATCTGTATCGCGTTCAGTGTGTATGTTGTCTTGATGCATCGGTGTATTCCTCAAATTAAATTCATCATTTCCACATCGGTTAATTTCTGTTTAACTGCCACGATAAGTTGAGTACGAAAAAGGACTGATTAATAAAGGTACGTGATAATGCTGTTGAACATCCGCTACCTTAAAATCAATGCACACACTTGGATAAAAGCTTTCGATATTTAAAGCCTGAAAATAATCAGCAACCTCAAAAACCAACTGATATTTACCCTCTATAAATGAGTTAATTTTAAATGCCTGAATACGCCCATCAGCATCAGTCAATTGCTGATCCAGCAAAACAGATTCGTGAGCTGTATTTTGAAATAACTTCACCAATACATTTGGGGCTGGTTGACCCAGTGAGGCATTTAAAATATGAGTGCTGATACCCGCCATTATTGAATCTCCTGTTTTAAGCGAATCAGGGCAATTTCAGCCAGTTGCTGTTTCACTTCCTGTTGCTCTTGTTCGATGGTATTTTTTAAACGGCGTTGCAATTCAGCCAGAATTTCCATACCTGTGCGCCCTGCTGCACGAATCAGGAAAATATGTCCAAATTTGTGCTCATACTCCAGATTGCCCTGATATAGCGCCTGTTGCAGCACTGTGTCTGGCTCAACTTGTCCTTGTTCCTGTTGTGAAAACTGCTGTTCCTTTTGAGATAAATTCGCTGCCGCCTTTTTCTCACCAATACGGGGATGCTGCGCCAAAGCCTCTGCAATTTCATGCCACTGCCACGTTTGTGCCTGCGCGTTAGCTGCTTGATAGAGTTCATCGATTGCAGCATAAGGCCGTTGTTGTACAAGTTTTGCAATCCAACTGGGAATATGGACACAGGGCTGCAAAACCAGATTTGCCTCACCTAGGTTCAATTGATTAAATTGCTCTATATCCATGCATGCTCCAATTTATTGCATTGTCTGACTGGTCTGACCAGATAACATAAATAAAGCAATGAATATGCCAATCTAATAAATTGGGTTAAAAATGAATTTTTTGAATTTTAGAAAACAATAGGAGTGCTTAATAGAATTAAGCACCTGTGTATTTTGATTTAACCAGATAAAACTGAAGCGAATTAAGAAGTGAACACGCTTCGTTAGCAAGAATCTTTTCACCGCAATAGGATGAAATGATTGATATATTTTTATTCTCTTGGCATTGTAAAAATGGCTGAACTCAATCAGCCAAATCGTCCAGAAAATCAAAGGTAGGTACAAAGAACAGGCTACCTGAAACGGCGGTACTAAAATCGAGTAAACGATCAATGTGACCATTTTCCTTGCCGAGAAACATATTTTCCAGCATGGTCTTGGTAATGTTAAATGAACGTGAATAACCGATAAAGAATGTGCCATATTCCCCCTCGGTTGGATTGGAGAATGGCATATTGGCCCTTAGAATTTTTAACTCGTTGCCCTCTGCATCATGCGCCTTACTCACTACATTATGCGCATTTTGGGGCTTCACATCATCACCCAGTTCAACATCATCATATTTCTTTCGACCAATCACTTTTTCCTGCTCTTCAGTGGTCAGGCTTTTCCACATCTCCATGTTATGCAGGTATTTCTGGATAAAGACATAGCTACCACCAAGAAACTCGGCATCTTCCTGTCCGACATAGGCAATGTCCTTGGCAATTTCATGTTCAGGGTTTTCCGTACCATCCACAAAACCAAGAATGGCACGGCCATCAAAGTATCTAAAGCCCTTGGTCTCGCTGATTGGATAGGTATGTTCCTTTAACTGCTCATGCAGAATGGAAGCCAGTTCATAGCAAATCGCCATTTGGTTGGCGCGGATATGAAAAAACAGGTCCCCTGCGGTTGCAACCGCTGTATGTCGATGTCCCTTGAGTTCCTGAAACGGCACAAGCTCCTTAGGCTTATTCATTTCGGGAAATAAAAGGTCCCAGGCATGCGAACCAATCCCCACAGAAGCACTAAAGTTCCCCTGCGGAAAACGGTTGGTCAGGCTACGTACCAAAGCGGAGAAATTGGCCAGAAAGTCAATAATTTCTGAATGATCAGGATTGGTATTGATGCCCAGCACAATAAACAGGGCATTCTCACCTGAAAGATTATTGATCACAGGTTGTGGTCTTAAAGATATATTCATAATTTTTCGGAATGGATGAGTTCAGTTACCTTATCCTACACATATCATCTTGTTTTAGGTATCAGCTCAACAACAAATGTTTAAGATTTATTCAGTATATAAAACAAAACCATCGCCACGGCAGAAACTTGCCAAAGTGAGATTGACCTTTTTTGCCATCTCAATTGCCATACTGGTTGGTGCAGAAATCGTTGCCAATAATGCAATATTGCATTGCGCACATTTTCGAATTAGTTCATAACTGGCGCGGCTGGTCATCACCACAAAACCGTCCGCGACATTGAGTTTTTGCTCAGCCAGATAACCCAGCAATTTATCCAGGGCATTGTGCCGTCCCACATCTTCAAACAGGGCAATGATCTGCCCTTTCACCACCCAGGCTGCGGCATGCGCGCCACCTGTCAGCTCGGTAATTTTTTGCCTAACTTTTAACTGGGCAATGGCATGGGGAATCTGGTTCAGCCATGTTGAGGAAACAACAGTACTAACGGTAGGCAAGTTCGTATAAAGCTGTTTAAGACTTTCGATACCACATAGACCACAGCCCGTTCGCCCCACCATCATCCGACGATGTTCTTTTAACGCCATAAATGCCCGTGATGAAATGGTCATCTCAACCTGAACGCCCAACTCATCCTGATGAACTTCCAGTGAATAAAGCTCAGTTAAACTGTGCAGAATACCCTCAGAAAGGCTAAAGCCCTTGGCAAACACTTCAATATCTGCGGGGGTTGCCATCATCACCGCATGGGAAATTCCGTTATAGATCAATGCAACTGGATATTCTTGAACGATATAATCCAGCTCATTTTCCGACACATTGCGATGAAAACGATGCACCTGCATCGTTTCATAACCCACACCCTGCACTGCTGCCATGTATGCCCTCTACCTGAATATCAGTTTGTATGATGAACAATGTCATTAGCATGTTCTGGATCAACCGCAATGGCTAGATTAAAATGCTCAGGTGCCTGTCCCGCATGCAAGATGACAGGAACACTTTTGGATGCTGGAATTTTGGCATATTTATCATGGCTACTTAATGCCACCAGTGGATTGGTTTCAGGATAATATGCCGCCAGACTACCGCGTGGAATGTTATAAGGCACAATACGGAAACTATGCACAATCCGCTTGACTCCATCCGAGAATACACTCTCAATATCAACCCATTGATCCGCCTCAAAACCCGCTTCATCAATATCAGCCTGATTCATAAACAAGACTCGACGCTGTCCAAATACGCCCCGATAACGGTCATCTAAACCATACAAAGTGGTGTTGTACTGATCATGTGAGCGTGTGGTCATCAAGGTGTAGACTTGCTGTTCACTATAGGCCGCCGCGTATTGATTTTCCTTATCCTCATAAACCTCCGCTAATGGCGTAATCAAGAATTGTGCCTTGCCACTTGGCGTGTTCCAGACATGCTGATTGGCAGGATGCTCCAGATGGAAGCCACCTGGCTGATAAACCCGCTGGTTAAAGTCATGGAACTCATCAAACACATCGGCAATTGAATCACGAATACGGTCATAGCTTTCAATGTACCAGCGCCATTTAATTTGACTGTCAGGCAAGGTCGCTTCTGCCATTCGGGCGACAATATCAGGTTCAGAAAGAATATTGTCTGAAATGGGTGGATTGCGTCCTGCGGAGAGATGCACATTACTCACTGAGTCTTCAACTGAAATAGCCTGCGCACCATGTAGTTGCATATCCACTTCGGTACGCCCCAAACAAGGCAGCATCAGGGCATCCTGACCACAGACCAAATGACTTCGATTCAGCTTGGTGGTGATATGCACCGTCAGGTCACAACGGCGTAACGCCTCCTGTGTATATAATGTGTCAGGCGTGGCAACAGCAAAATTACCACCCAGGCCAATAAAGACTTTGACATCACCCTCATACATTGCCTTGATGGTATCCACCACCCCATAACCATGTTTACGGGGTGATTGAATGCCAAACACCCGATCAATGTTATCCAGCAGTTTTTTACTTGGATTTTCATTGATGCCCATGGTTCGGTCACCCTGCACATTACTGTGCCCACGCACTGGACATAATCCTGCGCCAGGACGACCAATATGCCCTCTTGCCAACATCAGGTTGGCGAGCATATGAATATTGGCTGTTCCATGACGGTGCTGGGTAATGCCCATGCCCCAACAGAAAATGGCTTTATTCGAATCAAGGAACATTTTGGCAATTGATTCCAACTGTTCAGCAGCAAGCCCTGTGTGTTTATGAATGTGATCCCACGACGTTCGATCCACCTCAGCCAGCATCTCATCAAAGCCAATGGTGTTCATGGCAATAAAACTACGGTCAAAAACGCTTGGTTTGCCTTTGGCAAGTGCTTTTTTATCCCATTCGGACAAGTGTTTCAGCACACCAAACAATAAGGCGTAATCACCGCCAATTTTAGGCTGGAAATAATAACGGCTGATTGGGGTACTGCCGTTGGTCATCATTTCCAGAGGGGCTTGTGGGTCCTGAAAACGTTCCAGTCCACGCTCCTTAATCGGATTAATGGCAATAATATTGCCACCACGTTTTGACACTTCCCGTAAAGTTGCCAACATACGCGGATGGTTGGTGCCTGGATTATGTCCAAAACTAAAAATCGCATCCGCCAGATCAAAATCATCCAGCGTGACGGTGCCTTTACCCAAACCAATCGAATCGGTTAGCCCGACACTAGTGGTTTCGTGGCACATATTGGAACAGTCTGGAAAATTATTGGTGCCAAAACTACGGACAAAGAGCTGGTACAAAAACGCCGCTTCATTACTGGCACGACCAGAGGTATAAAATGCGGCTTTATCTGGATGATCCAAAGCCTGTAAATGTTTGGCAATCAGTTGAAATGCATCATCCCATGAAATCGGGACATATTTATCCGAGACTGGATCATAACGCATCGGGTCGGTTAAACGCCCCAAATCTTCAAGATAAAAGTCGCTCTGTTCAGATAACCAACTGACCGTATGCTGTGCAAAAAATTCAGGTGTAACGGTTTTGCTAGTTGCCTCAAAAGCCACTGCTTTTGCGCCATTCTCACAAAAGTTAAAGGCATGTGCGTCTTTCTTTTCGGGCCATGCACAACCTGGACAGTCAAAACCTGTAGGCTGGTTAATATTCAGTAAGGTGATTGAACCTTTCTTGAGAATATCTTGTCGTTTGAGATTGCGTGCAACACTTAACAGTGCTCCCCATCCCCCAGCAGGCTGGGTATAAGGTTCAATTCTGGCGTAGCCATTATTCTCTTGTTTATGCTTTGTTTGCTCTGAATTGTCCATGCGACCGTCCTCATCTGAGCTATTTTTATCTAAAGTTCGGTTTAGATTTAACATGAAAAGGCAACATTTACTATGCTGAATATGTTCGATTGCATTAATTCATTCTGGAACATCCAAACACTTCAACCTAGATGACAGGCGTATTCATAAAGCTCAACTCATCCATTGATTTGGTGACGTTTAAAAATCCCCTCACTCAGCAATACATAGATGTCCTGCAAATCTTTACGATCTGCTCCAGCCAGCAACTGACCATGCATCTGTAGAATATTCTGGTCACCCCGCATGGCAGGCCCAGTTTGCATGATTTTTGGGTTATACTTTGTGGCCTTGTCCGCAGTTTCCAGAATCAGGGGATAAAGCAGGCTAAAATCAACCTGTTCAGCCTCAACAATCTGCTGGGCCATGTCATAACAATAATTACTGAAATTACATGCAAACACTGCCGCCAGATGCAAGGTCTGACGCTGCTTGGAACTGTATTGATAAACTCGGTTACTTAGGCTATTTGCCAATTGTGTTAAAGTTTCCAAGTCTTGCTGCTGAGTTGCTTCCACAAACAATGGCGTTTCCAGCCAGTTCACTTCACGCTCAAAACTAAAGGTTTGCAGTGGATAAAATACACCTGCCCGCGGATGTGTGTGCTCAATGACTGCTAGACTGGTACTGCCAGAGGTATGAACAATCAGATTTTGTGGTAAATATCCAGTAATTGAATGAATGACTTGGGAAATCGCCTGATCACTCACTGCAACAATGACCAGATCAACCTGTGGATCAAGCTGGCTCGGACAGTTGATCGCCTGTGCATCAAGCTGCTGCGCCAACTTTTGCGCATGGGCCAGCTTAGGGCTAAAGACCTGCACAATCTGGTGCTGGCTCTGTAATACCAACGCCAAATGGGTTGCCACACGCCCAGAACCAATCAGGGTGATTTTCATAGCAGTTCTCTATCAGGAAATTTGCTCAAGCATAGCAAAATGAAATACAAAAAATAAAATCGAGCTATGGATAGCTCGATTTTATGCAGAAATCTCAATCAACCTGTTTAAAAGTTAAAAAAGACCTGTTAATTAAACACATTATTCAAGTAAACCACACGCTCAACAGTACGCTTGGTGAAACATTGGGTGTATTGCATATCCTGATTCTGCTGACGCATTGCATCATTCCAGTATCGTGCCTGCTTTTGATATGTTTCCATGTCTTTTTCAGCAATATCATAGACACTCTTTTGTGACAGCACCTTACAGTCCACATCACGTTTTTCAAACCAGTCGGACTGGTCCTGCTGCAATTGTGCTTTTTGCTCAGGCGTAAATTGATCCCAGGCTTGATTTAAACGCTCAACCTGTTTGGCTTTTTCAGCATCCAACTCTTTTTGACGCACATTCATGGCTTTTTGTGCCAAGTCAGTTTGAGCAGACTCATTGGCATCATACTCTTGTTGATATGCTGCCCCTTCTTTTTCAATCCGCTGATTTTCCTTTAAATAAGCAACATACTGCACTGCCCTTGTTGCCATAAAGACCACACCCTCAATCACAGAGTTCTGATTTGGGATATTAAAGACCAACCCATCTTTATCTGTTTTGGTGAGGTCATACAAGAACTCGCCTTTTAATTGGTCATCTTCAAGACTTAGTGGATATTCGCTATCGGAAAAATGATCATTCAGGGTATATGGCTTACAACTCTCTTCACACTCCCCATCACCCTGATATTTTTGTTCTTCAAGATAGGCATTTTCTGCACGTTTGTGTAAGCCTTTCGGGAAAGAAATCACCAACTGGCTTTCGCAGTTTAATTTGGTTTTTGATGCTTCCCCACTCTCAGCCTCTAAAGTACGCACATTGGTAATTTCAAACTTGAGTCCCTTGTTGATTTTATCCAGAATGTCATAGTCAGACTGGTAGTCACTTTGTCTTAAACTACGGTCAATCTGTTTTAAATATTCTTTTTTCAACGCCGCCTGAATATGGTTGAGATTTTCCTGATTGGTACAGCTCCACTCGGAAGCAGCCGTTGCGGCATCTTCGGCTTTCTCAGTTGGCTTTAATTTATTACAACCCACCAATAACATTGTCGTTGTCAAAGTTGTAAATATAAAAAACCTGTTCATTTTGAATCACCCTCTTGTCTTGTTTTTTTCGGGCGTATTCTACTCAATTTAAAAGCCTATTTTCGAGTTTTTTCTTTATTTTGCTTTAAACAGTCCTATTTATAATTAAATAGCTAAAGCAAATGGTCAAAATAAAAGGAGTTATGTCGCTATAACTCCTTTCAGACACTGCTTAAATAACAGCTTACGGGGTTACTGAAAATTCAATACGGCGGTTTTTAAAACGCCCCTCTTCTGTTGCATTATCTGCCACTGGATGATCAGCACCATGACCTACGGCGCTAAGTTGAGCAGCATCCACCCCCTGACTGACCAGATAATCCACCACAGCCTGAGCACGTTTCAGCGATAAGGCTTTGTTGTTATTAGCATGACCAGTTGAATCGGTATAACCTGCCACTGTCAATTTTGCATCCTTGACATTTTTCATTAATGTGGCGGCCTTATCCAGAATGGCTTTATTTTCCTCTGGAATTTGATGGGAAGCTGTTGCGAAGTTAATAATCTGTAGATTTAGGGCCTTAATGACTGCGTTGATATCAACCTGATTGCTATCAATATTTGCCAAAGCATCCTGAGCTGCGTTTAGGCTATTCGTTACGGTTTGAGCGGTATTATCTTCAGTTTCCACCACAACTTCGGTATTGGGTACAAGAGCTTTTATCTGCCCAGCCAATTCATTGAGTTTAGCGGAATTGCCACCCCTTAATGTCAGTTTATCCCCAACCCAATCGAGAGATACATTGGGTACACCTTTCAGCAAACCCAGCACACCAGCAAGCCCAGCCTGATCAGTAAATGACGCTGCATAGTTTGTAGCAGTATCAAGTGTACAATCTTGAGCCGAAGAGAAAACCTCTTTCACTTTTGCCTGCATGGCTGCAAACAGTCCTTGATCTCCAATTCCTGCATGGCATTGAGAAACATCACCCTTATCATCAGTACGCAATGAGAATGTTGCAGGAGCTACATTTGCAGCCACTTCAGATGCTGAAGAATCAGAACGATTGTCTATAGGCACCGCCACCTGTTGCTGTTGGCAGGATTTCCATAGCCACGCAACCAATAAAGCCAGAATAATGAGTGCCACAATCGGCAACCAAACCCGTGATTTACCTGCACCATTCACAGGGGGATTTGCCAAATTCGATGTGGTGGCAGAAGTACTGGAGATAAGTCCTAAAGGTGCAAGCAACCCTACGGCCCAGACTGGCAACAGTGAACGGATTGAATCAGCATGGTGCTGTAAATAATGCAGGATACTCTGTGTATCATTGCCAGCCTCGCTGGTCAAAGCAGCCATGCTTTTAGGAATCGCCTGTGTCAATGTCTGCTCAGCCTCTATATTGGAAAGCTGTCCATCCGTAAGCTTGGACAAAAATGTATCTTTAATCTGCTCATCCTGACCAAATAAAACGGCTAATGAGGGTGAGATGGAGTCTTTTAATTTCTGGATCAGTTCAGGTTTTGCCATCAAAATGGAAAGAAAAATTGGATAGAATTTAGATAACAGTGCATTTTTTTGGCTGGTCAAACCATCTTGGTCATTCAGGAATACAGGGGTGACTTTTTGCTTTAACAGTTCGATTGGATTTATTGACATTGTTATTTACTCCAACAAATTAAATTTATAATGTTCAGATTGCTTAGGGAAATTGTTCTATTACACACAAACTGATGCTTTTCATTCTAAGCATTTATATTTTTTTTGATCATTTTTACATAATTTAAATACAAGACTTACATCACAATTTACAAATAAAATGATAAAAAATACACTTAATATATTTCATTAATCGTTTTATTATTATGAAATTTTAATTATAAAACATATACTTATTTAAAGACCATTCAAACAACTTATTTACCTAACTGGTATAACCAGATGAGTGAAAAACTGGCAAAAAACAGGGCAAAAAATGGGAAAATTCGATGATGTCTATGAGACTCAGGTGGCATTTCTGGCAAGGATTCTTCTGGCTGTGCAGGCTCGTTTAATTCAAGCTGATCCAAAGGTAAAAGCACCTCGGCACTCCAAACAGGCAACAGTGCCTGAATCGACACATTATGCTCCCTAAGATAATGAATAATATAGATGGCCTCATTGCCAACCTCAGCTGAAAGCACAGCCAGGCTTTTAGGAATTGCCCGATTTAAGGTGGTCTCTACTTCTGTAACTGAAAGTTTTCCAGCGCCAAGATGTATAAGCAATGAATTGATCACCTGATTATTATTTTCCAGTAAATCAGACAGACAAGGCCTTAGCTTTTCCTTAAGTTGATCAATCAGTTCTGGATTTGCTAAAAAACGACTTAAGAGAATTGGGTAGAATCTTGATAAGATGGCATTTTTTTCATTGACCAGACAAGTTTGGTCATTGACGATGACCGATGAAACTTTCTGTTTAAGTAACTCCATTGGATTTATAGACATATTCTTTACTCCAATTTCCATTCAACCGCTTTATCGTATTAGCCGAGCCTTAGCTATTTGTTATTACTTTAATGAATTTTTCTTAGTTTTAATCTGTTCTATAAACTTTCAATACAATACTTACATCACATTTTACAAAGCAGAATAAGGTGCAGTCAACTTATTCTGCCTTTTATGATAATTATCAGGCAAATATGCCAATAACCTTACCTGTCAGTTGCTGTCCAATCAATGGGGTGTTTTTCCCTTGGGAAAGAATCGACGCTTTGGAAACTACCCATTGCAATGATGGATCAACCAGCACCCAGCCTGCCTCCTGTTGCCAGCGTTGTGACATATTCGCCACCTGTGCAGGAATTGAAGTGACTTTTTCCACCCATTCCAGTGGCTCAAATACCCCCTCGCTTACCAGTTGCACACCCAGTGCCACATAAGTATCAAAAGCGGTGATTCCAGACTGTGTTTCAGCAAAAGGTGCCATTTTCGCAGAACTACTTAATGGTTCATGATGGGTACAGATCGCATCAATCACGCCCTCTTTCACACCCTGACGCAATAACGCCTTGTCCTGTTCAGAACGCAATGGTGGACGTACATGTGCCAGCGCATTAAAGCCATCCGTCAACTGTTCAGTTAGATGTAACTGGTGCATGGCAACATCGGCCGTCACAGGCAAACCTTTGGCTTTAGCAGCGCGAATCAACTCCACTGACGCACCACAGGATAACAGGCCAAAATGGGCTTTGACACCTGTCGCCTCAATCATCAGTAGATATTTGGCAATTGCAACCGTTTCTGCAATCGCAGGGATCATTGGCAAGCCCTGACGTGAGGCAATAAAGCCCTCATGCGCGCAGCCATCTTTAGCAATTTGCGGTTCTTCCGCATAGAACACCACGGTCAGCCCCAAACCAGCAGCATATTCAAGGGTGCGAATCACCACATCATCATTTTCAAAGGCAGCATTGGCATTGGAAACGGCTGTACAACCGCCTTTTTTTAACCCTGCCATATTGGCTGGCTGTTTTCCATTTAGTCCTTGCGTCTGTGCGCCAATGATCTGTAAATAGATACCGCCATCGAGTTGTGCCTTTTCAATGAGACCATGAATCAAGGCACCATTATCCTGCACAATTGGCTTTGAATCTGGTGGCGTAATCACATGCAGAATGCCATTGGCACGGGCTGCCTTGCCTTCCGACTTCAAGGTGCCATGCTGCTGCTGACCTGGTTCACGCAAACGCGCACACAAGTCCACCATGGTTGGCATCAACCATTTACCCTGCCCATCAATGCTTTCATCCACCTGATCAACGGCTTCAACCAATTTTCCGTTTTCAATAAAAACTGTTTTAACCAGATCAGTTTTTTGAATTGGATCGAGCACACGGACATTTTCAATTTTTACAATACTCATGTGAGCTATCCCTTACAGTGCAATCGCATCAATTAAACCCTGTTCCTGTAATTGTCCTTGCATTGCAAGTGCCAATACCGCCATACGAACCGCAATACCGTTAGTGACCTGCTTGAGAATCACGGACTGATCACCATCGGCAATGCTGGAATCAATTTCAACCCCACGGTTCATCGGCCCTGGGTGCATCACGATACAATCTGGTTTTGCCAAAGCCAGACGTTCTTTATTGAGTCCGTACATTTTATAAAATTCAGACTGTGACGCTAACGCAGGTGAATCAATCCGCTCGTTCTGGATACGCAAGGCAATAATCACATCACAGTCTGTCACGCCTGCATCCATCTGGTTAAATAAACGCACATGATCACCATACTCATCAAAACCCACAGGCAGCAAGGTATTGGGCGCAATCACACGAATATCCTTACAACCGAGCGTTTGTAATGCCGCAACGTCTGAACGTGCCACCCGTGAATGTTTAATATCACCGATAATGGCCACACTGAGTTGTTCAAATGGTTTCTTGGTTTCACGGCGAATAGTCAACATATCCAGCATTGCTTGGGTCGGATGTGCATGGCGACCATCACCCGCATTAATAATGGCAACTTTAGGGCAGATATCTTTGGCAATAAAATGTGCGGCACCTGAAGATGAGTGACGTACTACAAAAATATCGGCTGCCATCGCCTCCAGATTCCAGAGCGTATCCCGCAGCGTTTCACCTTTTGAAGTACTTGAGCGTGCAATATCAATATTCAGGACATTGGCAGATAAACGTTTCGCCGCAGCCTCAAAGGTGGTTCGGGTACGGGTCGAGTTTTCAAAGAAAAGGTTCATCACCGTCAAACCCTCTAATAAGGGACGGTTGATCAGGTTATTATTGTCATCTAAAAAGCTTTGTGCTGTATCTAAAATCTTGGTCAGGCTTTCCCTTGAAAGGCCCTCAATGGTTAAAAAGTGTTTTAAATTTCCTTGCTGATTCAATTGAACCTGACTCGGTTGATGCAGGGCTGCAATATGCATAATGGATTCCTATGGGTCGAATCACCAAAACCTGCATAGTGTAGCCCAATTCTTGTATTTTCGCAGAACAACTTTTCACCGTTATGTTGCATTAAATGAGAGAGTTGCAACAGATTCAGCTAGCGGAGCGCACCAATATAGTGATGGTGAACCTGTGCCTGATAAATCTCCTCGTCAGTCACCTCTATTGAATAGTAGTCATTTTCCTCAACAGGCTTTTCTTTCTCAGCCTCCACCTTAGTTTCAACCAAGGCGAGAGCTGGCTCAGGATATAGGTCAATTAACGGGCGCAAGCGCTCAACATAATGGGCCAGCTCGGCATCCTGTGTTGCCAAGGCAATATCCACAATATGTTGTGCATATTCCTTGTTATGTACCAGATACATCACGTCAATCACGCGACTGGATACGCGTCTTAAACGTACATACATTTGGGTTGCGATTGCAAAAGCCTCGGCATTGACCATCACTTCATTATTCATGCTTTCTTTCATAACGTCCTCACATCGTTGGGAGAAGTATTTACTGATAATTCATCTGAAGAAATGCAAAAGCTGTACCAATTATTAAAATAAATTAAAAAATGCCCTGCCCAACGTGCAGAAATTATAAACAAACATCAGATCACTTTAAAAAAAACCTCTTAATAGATGATAAAGCTGACGATCACACAAATATGCGCCGACAGAACAGGTAAAAATCAGTTAAAATAACCGATTGCTAAAACCGCTTTGGAACATTGAATGAACGCTAAACCACGTCTAACAGAATATTGGGTGACCTGTGCGGATGGACTGGAAACCTTATTACAACAAGAACTGGAAAGCTTTGGTATTCAGGACATTCAACGTTTTGCGGGACGTTTAATTTTTAAGGGCACACTGGAACAGGCGTATCGGGTCTGCATGTGGTCACGCCTTGCCTCACGGGTCGTTTTGCCCATTCATAGACATGAGTTGGAACATTCGCATGATGCCCGTGATGTGGCAGAAGAACTTTATGAGGGTGCAATCAGTTTTGACTGGTCTTTAATTTTTGCACCACAAAGCACCTTTGCAGTTCGCCTGCACGTTGAACGTGAAATTAAGGTCAATACCCAGTTTGCCACCTTACGGGTTAAAGATGGTGTGGTGGATTCCTTTATGGAGGCAGTAGGCAAACGTCCAAGTATTGATATCAAGCAGCCTGAAATTACACTTTATGTGTTGGCAGGTAAAACTGAACATACCTACTGTCTGGATTTATCTGGTGATTCTCTACATAAGCGTGGCTATCGCCGTTTTATGACCGATGCGCCAATTAAAGAAAATCTGGCAGCGGCAATTCTGCAAAAAGCCCAATTAGCACAATATCAACCCGATATTATTCTTGACCCAATGTGTGGTTCAGGGACTTTTATTATTGAAGCACTCATGATTTTAACGGATCGTGCGCCAGGCCTAGTCCGACGTTTTGGTTTTAATGGCTGGCATGGGCATGACCGTGATCTCTGGTTATCACTTAAGGCTGAAGCAGCAGAACGCCATGAAAAAGCTTTGGAACAGGCTTTACCTAAATTTTATGCTTACGATGCGGACTGGGAAGCGGTCAAAGCCACCCGCCAAAATATCATTGCCGCAGGTTTTGAAAAACTGCTTGACCAGATCCAAATTGAAGAACGCACCTTAGCAGACTGGGTTGACTTCCATGCCGAGGGCAAGAAAGCCTTTATTGTGACCAATCCTCCTTATGGAGAACGTTTGGGAGATAAAGCCTCAAACCGTTCTTTATATCTGGGTTTATCGGCTTTATTGCAGAAGAATTTTCCAAACCAACGTGCTGCTATCATTGCGGCACAGGTTGAACAGGCAGATGTACTGGCATTTAATGATCCACAAACCTTACGTTTAATGAATGGTAAATTACCAATATACGTGCGTTTTGGCACCATCAAGCCAGCAACCGTCACCCAGCCATTTCTGGCGAGCTGGCAACCACAACAGTTTGAAAAAATCGAGGGTGCTGAGGACTTTACCAACCGTTTGCAAAAAAACATGCAGGCCTTGAAGAAATGGGCGGTTAAGGAAAATATCTACTGTCTGCGTCTGTATGATGCCGACTTGCCTGACTTCAACGTTGCCGTTGATTTATATGGGGATAGATTGCATGTACAGGAATATGCACCACCTAAAACCATTGATCCTGAAAAAGCCAAAAAACGTTTTAACCTTGCACTTGCCGCAATCCGTGCTGTGACTGGCTTACAACGTGATGCCATATTTATTAAAACCCGTGCAAAACAGACAGGTACAAATCAATACACCAAACAAAGCACCGCCTCTAAACGCTTTATCGTCCAAGAGGGTAATGCCAAAATTTTGGTGAATTTAACGGATTACCTAGATACAGGTCTATTTTTAGACCATCGCCAGATTCGTCTTCGAATCGCCAAGGAAGCGCGTGGCAAGCATTTCCTGAACCTGTATAGCTATACCTCAACAGCAAGTTTACATGCCGCATTGGGTGGCGCAGCCAGTACCACCAGTGTCGATTTATCCAATACTTATCTGAGTTGGTCTAAAGAAAACTTTGTGCTGAATGGCTTAACGGTAGACCATGCAGATGAACAGCATATGTTCTTTGCCAGTGACTGTTTTGAATGGTTGAAAGAGGGTCATGAGCAATATGACCTGATCTTTATTGATCCACCGACATTCTCAAATTCAAAGAAATTCTATGGAACATTTGATGTACAGCGTGATCATGTTTCACTGCTCAAACGGGCAATGAACCGCCTAAACAGTGAAGGGACGCTATATTTCTCGAATAACTATAGAGGCTTCGAATTGGATGAGGAACTTGAAGCCCTATATGATGTTGAAGAAATTACCTCTGAAACCATTGGGCTGGATTTCAAACGTAATCAAAAAATTCATCGTGCCTGGAAAATAAAGCATCCACAAATGTAAAAAATTCAGATCACACTATTCTCGTGATGTATGAATAGTGATCTCTGCGTGAACATTATCATTCGTGTCAAATTGATAAATCATAAAACGATCGGGAGCTTGAGCATGAGGTTTCATACGAGCTTCCTTTTTTTCATTAATTTCATCAATTTTCGTTTTTTTCTGCTCTTCATGTGGAGATAATACACTTTCCAATAACGTATTAATGCGTATCTCACGTAAATTCCAGTCGCTCAAGGCACGTTGGGCACGCCAGCGTTCTTCCTCTGGCTTTAATGCATCCTGCTGGGCTTTTACAATAATGCGTGGCAATGCGTTATTCAGCACTCCTGTTTGTAGTGCCAAATTTACTTCACTTAATGGTTGTGCAGTGTGCCCCATTGAAGATAAAGTGATCATAAACAAAACTACACAGAGGTCCGTGTAATGATGTTGCTTATTTTCCATTGCAATTCATCCTGAATTTTTTTCTTATTTGCTCTGAAACTATCAAGTTTTTCATCAAGTCGCAATGTTATTGGTAATTTTCCCTAAAAAATCTGACCAGTTGCACCCATATAAAAAAAGATGGTGATTCTCATCACCATCTTTTTGTCCAGCAATTACAGTTTTTGTTTAACTCAATTTAAGTTTATCAAACACCAGATGACCATCCTCACCTTTAATCAGGATATTATCTCCTGGCTGGAACTCACCAGATAAAATCTTCTGTGCCAGACTGTTTTCCACCTGTTGCTGAATTGCGCGTTTTAATGGACGTGCACCATACACAGGATCAAAACCAGCCTCAATCAACAGATCAAACGCCGTGTCATCCACAGTCAAGCCCATATCACGCTCATTCAGGCGAGAACGTAAACGATCTAGCTGAATATCCGCAATACCACGAATCTGGGCTTTTTGTAGTGAATGGAAAATCACCAACTCATCAATACGGTTAATAAACTCTGGACGGAAATGCTGGCTAACCGCACTCATCACAACAGTTCGAATCTCATCATCGGTTGCACCCTCACCAAGTTCACGTACATCCTGTGAACCTAGGTTGGATGTCATCACGATGACCGTATTTTTAAAGTCCACCACGCGACCTTGTGAATCAGTTAAGCGACCATCATCCAACACTTGCAGCAAGATATTGAACACATCTGGATGCGCTTTCTCCACCTCGTCAAACAACACCACACTGTATGGTTTACGACGTACCGCTTCGGTTAAAACACCACCCTCTTCATAGCCCACATAGCCTGGAGGTGCGCCCACCAAACGGCTAACCGAATGTTTTTCCATAAACTCAGACATATCAATCCGAATCATGGCATCATCACTGTCAAATAGGAAGTTGGCCAATGCCTTGGTCAGCTCGGTTTTACCCACACCTGTCGGGCCAAGGAACAAGAATGATCCGCTTGGACGGTTTGGATCGGACAGGCCTGCGCGTGAACGACGTACCGCATTTGAAACCGCCACCACCGCTTCATCCTGACCAACCACACGGTTATGCAAGAACTCTTCCATCTGGAGCAGTTTTTCACGTTCGCCCTGCAACATTTTTGTTACAGGAATACCTGTTGCTGCACTCACCACCTCAGCAATCTCATTCTCGGTCACTTTGGTGCGAATGAGTTTAGGTTCTTCATTTTCCTCAGCAATTTCCGCCTGTTCCAGACGTTTCTGCAACTCTGGAATCACACCATATTGCAGGCGTGCCGCTTCCGCCAAATCTCCCTCACGTTTGGCTTTTTCCAAAGCAACCCGTGCCTGATCCAATTCGATCTGAGCTTTTTTATCACCCTCAACCAGTGTTTTTTCAGCTTTCCAGATTTCTTCCAGATCATTGTACTCTTTCTGCTTTTCAGCAATTTGCTGCTCAAGATGATTGACTTCAGCCTTACTGCCCGCATCTTCATCTTTTTTCACCGCTTCCAACTGCATTTTTAACTGGATGAGACGGCGATCAAGCTTATCCAGTGCTTCTGGCTTGGAATCGATCTCCATTTTAATCCGTGAAGCCGCCTCATCAATCAGGTCAATGGCTTTATCTGGCAACTGACGGTCAGTGATGTAACGATGCGACATCTTGGCCGCGGCAATAATCGCAGAATCTAAAATCTGTACGCCGTGGTGCGTTGCATATTTCTCTTTTAAACCACGTAAGATTGCAATGGTATCTTCAACACTTGGTTCATCCACCAACACTTTCTGGAAACGACGCTCAAGCGCAGCATCTTTCTCAATATACTGGCGATATTCATCCAAAGTGGTAGCACCAACACAGCGCAGTTCACCACGCGCTAGCGCAGGTTTAAGCATATTACCAGCATCCATTGCACCGTCGCCCTTACCCGCACCGACCAGCGTATGCAACTCATCAATAAACAGGATGATCTCACCTTCATGTTTAGCAAGGTCTTTCAATACCGCTTTTAAGCGCTCCTCAAACTCACCACGATATTTTGCACCCGCCAGCAACGAACCCAAGTCCAGTGAAAGCACACGTTTATTCTTTAAGCTTTCAGGCACCTCACCATTGACAATACGTTGCGCCAAGCCCTCTACAATGGCAGTTTTACCCACCCCAGGTTCACCAATCAGCACAGGGTTGTTTTTGGTACGCCGTGACAGCACCTGAATGGTACGGCGGATTTCATCATCACGTCCAATCACAGGGTCTAGCTTGCCTGCTAAGGCACGCTCAGTTAAATCAATGGTATATTTATTGAGTGAGTCACGTTGATCTTCATGGTTATTGGTGGTCACTTTTTCTGTTCCTCTAATTTTTTCAATGACTGCACGCAATTTCTGTGCAGTTGCACCTGAGCTTTCAATAATTTTTTTGGTTTCACCCTGTTCAGCCAATGCCAATAACACCCAATCAGTGGATAAAAATTCATCCCCTGCTTTTTGTGCATAACTATCAGCCAAATTTAAAATGCGTACCGCTTCTGGATTTAAATTGACATCACCCGTTGGATTACTAATCGTTGCGGCATCATTTAATGCCTGATTCAGTTTTTGCATTAAGGTGGGTAAAACAGCCCCTGCTTGCTGCAACAGACTCTGGTTAGCAGGTTCTTCCAGCAATGTCATGAGGATATGAATCCCCGCAATTGCGGTATGGTCCTTACCCATTGCCAATGACTGTGCATCTGAGAGTGCTTGCTGTAGGCGGTTTGTAAATTTTTCAAAGCGCATTCTTGTTATTCCTCACAACAAATTTTTAACTTATCACTAAGATGGGAACACTTTTTAGAATTTCAAATAAAATTTATATATTTTTCAAAATCTTATAAAATAAAATATGGATAAAACTCACTAATAATATGGGTCTATAAATAATATATTTCAAGTATGTTTTGTATAAATTTTCAGTCTTTTCCAATTTGCACAGAACCTTTATTGTACTTTTGTATAGAACGCTTTAGCTTAGCTTTTTGTTTCGATCAATATGTAATATGACGACCATGTATCTAAAAAAAATCTGCCTTTTGGTATCTTGCCTCATTCCTATTCACTGTTTCGCCCAACTCCCCCAAGATTCACGACGGGCAGGTGGAATTGCCGTCATTCCATTAACAGCAGATACAACCCAGGTTTTTTATGAACAAAATCCCGTACTGATTACGCAGGAACAGGGACAACGTTATGCCGTGTTTGGTATTCCTCTTTCTACACCATTAGGAACAGTCACCTTAACCACCAATGCCAATCCCATACAGATTGATATAAAACCCTATGCCTACGCTGAACAACGCCTAACGGTTAAAAATCAGGAGTATGTCAACCCCAATCAGGAGCAGTTGGATCGATATGCACGTGAGGCAAAGGAGCAAAATGACATCTACAGTTCATTTAACCCAAGCACATGGACAATATTTCCAGAATTTATTCGGCCTACAGCAGGAAAATTCAGTAACTCATTTGGAAAAAAGCGTTTCTTTAATGGAGAAGAACGTGCACCCCACTCTGGTTTGGACATTCCAGCACCCGTTGGGCAAAAGGTAATTGCCCCTGCGGATGGTATTGTGGTGCAAACAGGTAATTACTTTTTTAATGGCAATACTGTGCTGATTGATCATGGTCAGGGCCTGATCAGCATGTTCTGCCATCTGAGTAAAATTAATGTTGAAAAAGGACAGTCTATTCGTCAGGGAGAACAACTTGGACTGGTGGGTAATACTGGACGTGTAACGGGTGCGCATCTACATTGGGGAATGAGCCTGAATAATGCTCGGGTAGACCCACGATTGTTCATAAAATAAAAAGATAAACTTATAAAAAAGTGATCTATGACAATAGATCACTTTTTAGTAAAACTTAACAATCAGGCTTTATTCCGCTTCAATAATTTCGAAGTCATGGCTAATTTCCACCCCACCATCCGAAAGCATTTTACTTGCCGAGCAGTATTTTTCTGCTGAAAGCTCAACCGCCTTTTCAACCTGCTTTTCTTTTACAGCTTTACCTGTCACAATGAAGTGTAGATGGATTTTTGTAAACACGGCTGGGATTGCATCTGCCCTTTCAGCTTTTAACTGACATACAACATCTGTCACATCTTGGCGGGATTTCTTTAAAATGGTCACAATATCAAACGAAGCACAACCACCAAGTCCCATTAAAATCAACTCCATAGGACGTGGACCACGGTTTTCACCCCCATATTCAGCGGAACCATCCATCACCACACTGTGGCCACTTTCCGATTTCGCTTCAAAAGCAACATTCTCTAACCAATGTACACTTGTTTGCATTGCAACTACCCAAAAAACGTTATAAATTTACCTAGTTCTTGTACACTAACATAAAATGAGTTGATAAGGAATTTCATCTCTTCTGTGTAGAAAAGGCTCTAACAAGGCCTGTGCGATCGGTTTTATCCAAATTCGGAAATTTTAAGCATGACTTCAAATTTTTCACAACTTAGCACTGATGCTTTATCTCCAGGCCAACTGCCTGAGTCAGTAAAGGCTTTGCTAAAACGTGCTCATATTAACAGATACCCTAAACGCACCACGATTATTGATGCTGGAACTGAATCAAAATCACTGTATTTAATATTAAAAGGTTCAGTGTCAATTATA
This sequence comes from Acinetobacter sp. GD03645, assembly GCF_029845285.1. Lineage (NCBI taxonomy): Bacteria > Pseudomonadati > Pseudomonadota > Gammaproteobacteria > Moraxellales > Moraxellaceae > Acinetobacter > Acinetobacter sp. GD03645. Next base: position 246,733 of record NZ_JAOCLL010000001.1, read on the forward strand.
TTACGTGAAGATGATGAGCGTGAAATTGTTGTGGCCTACCTCAACCCAGGCGACTTCTTTGGTGAAATGGGTCTTTTTGAAAAGAATCCTCAACGTACCGCAGAAGTACGTACCCGAGATGTATGTGAGATTGCTGAAATTTCCTACGACAATTTCCATGAGTTAAGCAAGCAATACCCTGACCTAAGCTATGCGGTATTTGCCCAGTTGGTGCGTCGTCTTAAGAACACCACCCGTAAAGTGACTGACCTTGCGTTTATTGATGTGTCTGGTCGTATTGCACGTTGTCTAATCGACTTATCTGCACAACCTGAGGCAATGATTTTACCGAATGGTCGTCAGATTCGTATTACCCGTCAGGAAATTGGCCGTATTGTGGGCTGTTCCCGTGAAATGGTTGGTCGTGTACTTAAAACACTTGAAGACCAGGGCATGATCCAGACTGATGGTAAGGCCATTTTAATTTTTGATACGTCTTTAGAAGAAAATGCTTTTTCTGAAGAGGAATTTGACGACGAAGATTGATTTCATCAGGCTTCTGTCTCACTATCAAAGCCAGTGCAAAACACTGGCTTTAATTTTATCAATTTACGTGAAAATCCATGTAATATGACAAAATAGTGATTACATAATTACTATGATTATAGAGCCATTCGGAATGTAAAGCGTTATAAACATTTTTTATAATCCTCCTTAATCATGACGATATTCATAAGATACTGATTTGGAGCGAATAAGTATGAAAAAATTGGCTTTAAGCCTTTGTGCGATCACTGTAATGACCATTTCAGGCTGTGCCTCATTTGCAGATATGGCGGGTGCGGACAGTGCAACCCTGAATGCGCAATCAGCACAAAGCTTTGCACAGATGACTCAGGAAGCACGTGCCAAGAACCAGCTGGATACCAGTTCAAATACCTATCAACGCATTAACAGCGTATTCCTGCGCCTGAAACCTTATGCTGATCAACTCAATCAAACAGGTCAACGTTTTGACTGGCAACTGGCTGTATTAAAATCTGATACCGTCAATGCCTATGTGGCACCAGGCGGTAAAGTGGTGTTCTATACAGGTATTGTCAACAAGCTGAATTTAACCAATGATGAAATTGCAGCAGTCATGGGCCATGAAATGACCCATGCACTTGAAGAGCATGCCAAGAGTAAGATTGGTGCACAGGCACTGACCAACCTGGCGATTGGCATTGGTACGTCTTATGCGGGTGCCAATATCGGTGATCTAGGCAATGCCGCAATTAATTTAGGCAGTCAAATTGGTATTGGCCTGCCTTATTCACGTAACCTTGAAAGCCGCGCCGATTACGGCGGTTTAATGCTGATGGCAAAAGCGGGCTACAACCCAAATGCGGCCATTAGCCTTTGGGAAAAAATGAATCGTTTAGATGGTGCGGGTGGCGCTTCATTCTTGTCAACTCACCCATCGAATACACAGCGTATTGGCGATATGCGTAAAAACCTGCCAGCTGCGATGGCGGTGTATAACAAGCGTCGTTAATAAGCATTATGGCCTTTCTTACAAGAAAGGCCTATTTCAAGATACTATAATTGTTCTATTTTCTGGACAGTTTTAATGATTTTAACCAGCCATCACAAGCATGTTTTAAATTATCTTCCTGTATCTAGCATATATAGGTTCCCCCATTATATTCCACAATAAAAATATATAAATTTTCTTCTAGAAATATCATTTATTAAAATTTAACGTAGGTAAATACTAAACAATCTCCGCAATTTTAGTATCTGCATTTAGGGTTTGGTTTAAAGCTGCCAACGATTTTATTTGTCCCGTACGATGTGCAACTACCTGCACTTCCATTTTCATTGCTTCCATAATTGCAATCACATTTCCCTGCTCGACATGATCATTTTCCTGAATTTTCCACTCAGTAATCACACCATTGATTGGGGCCAACACATCATTTTCATGCTGTGAAATATGCATGCCTTGATCAGTAGATGTGTTTTCTTTCGGTGACCCGATAAGACTAAACAGCACGATTGGTAAGCCAATTTGATGAAGTTTTCCATCAATCTCTATCGGGTAACGTTGCAATTCACTGTGATTAGGTTTCTGGCTACGGGGATAAGCTTCAGATTCATTCTGGTAATCCTGCTCAATCCAGCGGGTATGCACTTTAAACTCATCGACAAAATCAGGTTCAGATAAAATCGCTTGATGAAATGGCAAGACCGAAGCGACCCCCTCCAACTCAAACTGTGCCAATGCCCTTTTAGCACGCTGAATGGCGATTTCACGTGTAGCACCCGTCACGATCAATTTGGCCATTAAAGAATCAAAATGACTCGACACCAGACTGGACTGCATCACACCTGTATCTAAACGGATACCAATCCCTGATGGCGGATTAAACTGAGTAATTTGACCAAATGCGGGAATAAATCCACGTGCAGGATCTTCTGCATTAATGCGAAATTCAATCGCATGCCCTTGTGGCTCTGGCGTTTCCTGAATAGAAAGTGGCTGCCCCAAAGCAATCTGAATCTGCTCAACGACTAAATCAATACCAGTTGTTTGCTCGGTTACTGGATGCTCAACCTGTAAACGAGTATTCACTTCCAGAAAGGAAAGCTTGCCATCCTGACTCAATAAATATTCAACTGTTCCCGCCCCAACATACTGAGCTGCTCGACAAATATCGACTGAGGACTGCACCAACTGCTGATAAACCTGTTGGCTAATAAATGGTGCTGGCGCTTCTTCAACTAGTTTTTGATTACGGCGTTGTAGTGAACAATCCCGAGTTCCCACCACAAGCACATGACCATGTTGGTCTGCAATGATTTGTGCTTCCAGATGTCTTGGTCTATCCAGATATTGCTCAACAAAACATTCACCACGCCCAAAGGCAGCCTGTGCTTCTCGCACCGCAGATTCATATAAGCTTGCAACTTCATCCAACTGCCAAGCCACTTTTAAGCCACGTCCACCACCGCCATATGCCGCCTTAATTGCAATCGGCAGACCATATTCCTGTGCAAATGCAACCGCTTCATTGGCTGATTTGAGTGGTTGCGCTGTACCCTGTACCAATGGTGCGCCAACAGATTGGGCAATTTTACGCGCCTGTATTTTATCGCCCAATTTCTCAATACTTTCAGGTGATGGTCCAATCCAGATCAAACCCGCATCAATCACGGCTTGGGCAAAGTCAGCACGCTCAGATAAAAATCCATAGCCAGGATGAATCATGGTTGCCTGTGAATGTCTGGCAATATTTAGAATCTTATCAATATCCAGATAGCTCTCTTTAGCTGTCACTCCAGACAATGCCCATGCTTCATCTGCAAGTCTGGCATGCAAACTGCTTACATCATCATCTGCATAAATGGCGACTGAGTGAATGTCCAAGTCTTTACATGCCTGAATAATACGAACTGCAATCTCTCCACGATTGGCAATCAAGAGCTTATGTGGTTTATTCATGGTTATTGATGTCCATAAAATCTGAAATTGGGCGGAATTGGATCGAGCAACCTGCTGGAAGCTGTGCAATTAAATCAAGATGGTAAGGTGCGACCGTAGCAATGACTGGGTAACCGCCAGTCAAAGGATGATCATTCATAAACAGTACAGGCTGGCCATTTGCAGGCACTTGTAATGCACCTGTGCAACAGCCCTCGCTTGGTAATTCCTGATGCAGTTGCCGTTGTAGAGGTTGATCACCAAATAGTCTTAATCCAATACGGTTACTTTCTGCCGTCACCAACCAACTTTGTTCCCACAGTAACGCTAGACTATCCTGAGTAAACCAATCTGTTCGTGGCCCGAAGACAATATCAACCATGACTTGATCACCCACTTTCGGTAACGATACTGGCAATTGATTTAAATCGACAGACAGCGTTTTTAACTGGGCTGAATAAAGTTCATCCCCCATCTTGATTGGCGGTGTGCTCAACTCAGCCAAAGAATCATAACTTGCACTGCCTAGCACCTGTTCAACCGCAATACCACAACGAATAGCCAAATAATTCCGAATACCAGCCTGCGGCGATGAAATATAGACCTCATCGCCCTGATCCAATGCAATGGGTTGATATAAGTTTTCCTTTACTTGATGCGCACTGGCATAATGAATCGACAGTTCTGCTTGTGCACCTGTCACTGCAATCACAGTCGATTGCAAAACTTGCAATCGTAACCCACCATTAAGAATCTCCAGAACTGCGGCATGGTGAGGATTGCCAACGATTTGATTGGCACTTATATAGGCAGTACGATCCATTGCACCTGCCTGTCCCACACCAAGAGATGCCACATTTCGCCGCCCCTGATCTTGTATCAAAACCTGCAAGCCAACACTTTTAACCTTTAAAATGGCTGTTTTTTCTATTAATTGATTAGCAATGAATGGCGTAGATGGAACAGTAATTTGCACTGGATTTTGAGTGATGTTGTTAAAAACAACCTGATCACTCGGGAGTAACAAGGCAGGCTGTTGTCGATGCAGATCCCACATTTTCTCATCAGTTTGACCAATCAACTGCCAACCACCTGGGCTGTCTTTGGGATAAATACCACTATATTCACCAGCCAGCCCAACTGAGCCTGCACAAATCTTTTTCCGTGGTGAAGCCAAACGTGGAATACTGCCAAAAGGATGGTCTGGACTGATTAAATAGGCAAAACCAGGTGCGAAACCAATAAAGGCAACTTGCCAACGACTATTGCTATGTCTTTGAATCACTTCATCTATAGCAATACCCAGATATTCAGCAACATGAGCTAAATCAATACCGTCATAACGAACATTGATCACCACCTCTTTACCTGAGTTAAAAAAATCCTGATCGATTTTCTGGGCTGAAATCCATTGAATCAATGCTTTTGCATCCGTGAATAAATCATCAAAATAAACCAGTATGGTTCGAGCGGCTGGAACTATTTCCTGAATATGTGGATGCTGGGCATGCTGTAAAAAATGATGTGCTGCGACGGTTTCCTCTAAACTGGAAAACTCAATTAAAAAACAATTTAGATTGACCGATAAAAACCGCATGTCATCATTCTTTCCACATTAATTACAGTATTTAGTTTACAAAAGGGCGTACTTCAATTTGATGGGCTGTAAGTGCCTGACGAATCACCTGCGCCATTTGCACTGCGCCCAAAGTATCCCCATGCACACAAATGCTATCTGCCTGAATTGCCGTAAATTCACCCTCGATTGATTCAACTCCACCTTTTAACACCATGTCTAAAACACGTTGCGCAACAAGCTCAGCGTCATGAATCACGGCATTGGCTTGACGACGTGAAACCAGCGCCCCATTGCTGTGATAGGCTCGATCTGCGAATGCTTCTGAAACAACTCTTAAACCTTGCTCACGTGCAAACTCAATTAACGGTGAACCTGCCAATGCCACCAGAACCAGATTGGCATCATATTGTTTGATTGCATCAATCACCGCCTTGGCTTGATTTAAATTTGTGGCAATGGTGTTGTACAACGCACCATGTGGTTTGACATAGCCAACCTGAGTTCCTGCGACTTGTGCCAAGCCCTGTAATGCGGAAATTTGATAGAGCACATCAGCAAACAATTCATCATAAGATAAATCCATATTGCGACGACCAAAACCGACCAAATCTGGGTAGGACACGTGCGCACCCACACTTACATTAAGTTCAGCCGCCTGTTTTAGTGTATTGAGAATGCTAAGCGGATCACCCGCATGAAAGCCACAGGCAATGTTGGCACTACTGACAATCGGAAGAATTTGCGCGTCATTGCCCATTTTCCATGAACCATAGCTTTCACCCAAATCGCTGTTTAAATCAATCTGCATACTGCATTCCACTCGCATCTTTTCTTTTTTACAAGTCCTCACTTTAGCAATATACGCCAAACAGGCAGTTTAATAACACTGATTTTTATCATTTTTATAGTTTGAAAATATCATTGGGTTTTGAAAAATTAAGACTTAAGTCATCATTATTTTAAAACCTCTAGCCACAAAAGATAGAAGCTAGAGGATCATAGGAAACCTATTTCATCAAACGCAAATGTAGCATCCGTGTCGCAATGGTATGACGAATATGATCAGGGCGATTATGAAAATAACGCTCACTCAACCCATCACCCGATAAATCTTCCGCAACAACATAGCCCATTTTTTCAACCTCTTGGTGTAATACCTTTGGTCTAAATTGCCCTTTTAATGGCTCTTTCAAGAAACGGGTAAATTGGGAAACAAACAAGCTGCCAAAGCGCTCCACCCCATCCAATTCTCTATAATCGATGGAGTAATCTAAAACCACCTCACTATTGGCTGCCGCAATGTTGGCAATGCTCTGCAAGGTATATAGCGTGGTTTGTGGTTCAAGATAGTGGGTTGTGCCCAACCATGAGAAAAATGCAGCTTGGTCCTGTTGAAATCCGCTTCGAGCCAAGGCATCGGCAATCGACTCTTTTTCAAAATCAATTGCCACAAATTCAACATTGGTCGGGATTTCTCCAAACTCTTTTAGTTTTTTTTGTTTTGCTGCCTGAGTATCAGGGTGATCCACTTCAAAGATTTTGAGATTGGGATATTGTTGTACCTGGCGTAAGGTAAATGAATCCAGGCCTGCCCCAACCAACACATATTGCTGAATACCTTGTTGAATCGCCTGTTGCAAGGAATCTTCAGCATAGCGTGAACGCCCAACCACCTGCCCTGTCAACAATCCCAAAGTTCGGTTAAATATGGATGAGTTCATCACTTTAACTGTCAGTGGTGTCGTTAGTAATTTTTTCCAACCTGTACTGGTCAACTCAAATGCAAAAGGATCAGAAAACACTGGATTTTCAGCATTCTGAAAATGATTGGCTCGTAATGCTGCCGCAGCCTCAGCGGTTCGGCTTGATTGTCCTTCTTTCATCTTTCTTTCCTAATTTTTAGGGTCTGTTGACGTTTCAGCCATGCATTGCGTTATCAGCTAAAACGACATAAACAAGGCATGAAACGTAGGAAATGGCGATACCCTTGTCAAGTTTCATAACGCAGTTTAGGGAAGTTTTAGCCATAACCCTACGGGACAGGGACATTTTTTGCCACTATGGCGTTATGTCTTATTTATTTAGAATGACTAAATTGCATAAGCCATGCCTTGTACCGTCTAAAAAATGTCCTCTGTCGCAAGCATCTGTGAAATGTCAACAGACCCTATTTATCTTGCAAAAAATAAGCAGCAAATTCCATCCTAAGATAAAATTTACTGCCCTTTCACGATTTATCTAAAATTAGTTGGTTTTTTCAGTTTGGTATGTCACCTGATAATCATTCAAGTCCATACGTTTTAAACGTTGCTTCAACTTCTTCAATGACCACGGCCATGCAGCAAAGTTACGGCCATTGGCATCCAGATAGTAGCTCTTACATCCACCCGCATTAAATACTGTGGTTTTAAGATGTTTTTGTACCAACTCATTATGGTGCTTGATCACTTCAGGCTTGATGTTCAACTTGGCAATGCCTTGGTCTCTGATTTTCAATAAACCATCAACAATATAATCCAGTTGTGCTTCTGCCAAACCAATGAATGAGTCATAGACCAGTACGTTTGGACCTAACACTAGGAATGCATTTGGCACATTTTCAATGCTGGTACCCAAATACGCTTCTGGTGAACTGCTTTTCCAAAGGTCATTTAAAATCTCACCTTTTTCATTGGCAACACGCTTACCAATCGGCGGATGAGACACCTCAAAACCTGTACCCCAAATGATCACATCCACTTCATGACGTTCACCATTGGCAGACACCACAGTATTGCCTTCAACCTTGACCAATCCATGTGGAATGAGTTTGGTATTTGGTTGCTGCAATGCTGGATAATAATTGTTAGCGAACAATAAACGCTTACAACCAATGGTAAAGTTTGGCGTTACATTTTTACGCAATTCAGGATCTTCGATTTGGAAACGTAGAATCAGTTTAGCCAACTCACCGACTGGCTTTAACACGGCAGGATTACGTAAACCAAAGTTGATTGCATTCAATGATTGAGCAACAGTTTGGCGCCATGTTTTTTGAATCAACGGAAATTTTTCAATCAGTTTTTTGCTGATATCACCCAAATCAGTATCAGGCTTTGGTACAACCCACGGCGCAGTACGCTGGAATACATAGAGTTCTTTAGCTTTTGGCTGGATTTGTGGCACAAACTGAATGGCTGACGCACCCGTACCAATCACTGCAATACGTTTACCCGTCAAATCATAATCATGATTCCATTTTGCTGAATGGAACATTTCGCCCTTAAAGGTGTCTAAACCATCCAGTTTTGGAATCTGAGCTTCAGTGATTGGACCTGTTGCAAAAATCGCAGTACGCGACAGGAACTGCCCTTTATTGGTGTCCATCACCCATAAATTACGTTCATTGTCCCATTTAGCACCCAACAGTTCTGTACCAAACTCGATTTTTGAACTCACACCAAAATCTTCGCTGACTTCTTCTAAATAGCTTAAAATTTCAGGCTGACGAGCAAACAAGTGACTCCATTTCGCACTTGGTGCAAATGAATATGAATACAATGCTGATGGTACATCACAGCCACAACCTGGATAGGTGTTTTCACGCCATGTGCCCCCCACACGGGTTGCTTTCTCGATGATCTTGTAGTTGCTATAACCCACCTGATCAAGACGAATTGCGGTTGCAATCCCTGAAATGCCCGCACCTACGATAAAGGTATCGTAAATGTGTTGAGGTAATGCTTTTTTGTCAGCAGAATTTAATTTTTTTGCTTGAGCTGTCATTAAAATTTCCTTTCATTTATTGCACTGAAATAAGCCTATCGTTCACCTTATTTCAGTCATCAAAATCTTTTACCCGACTGGGCTTACTTCATTAATCGGTACGATGTGCCTAGGAATTTTGCATATAAATTCGGTGCAGTACGTTTCATAAACCAGAACAACTTGGCATCAATTTGCGGAATGGTATAAAGCTCACCCTTATCCAAACGGTCCAATGTCAGCTTCGCAACCTTGTCACTGGTGGTAAATGCCAGATTAGTCAAGGCATAGTCCAAAAGACCTTTATGGGGTACCTTGCCATTTTTAATGATGTTGGTTGGAACCAATGTCGGACAAAGCACATTGACCTTGATGTTCGATTTTCTCAATTCAGCCGACAGAGTCTCAGACAAGGCACGTACACCCGCTTTAGAGACGTTATAAACGGTCATCTCTGGCGCTGCGGTATACGATGCTGCTGAAGCAACATTAATGATTGCACCATGACCCAGTTTTTTGAACTTCGGTACAAAGGCACGGCAACCGTAGATCACACCCCAGAGGTTGATATCCATGCACCATTTCCAGTCTTCTGATGACATTTCATCAAACTTACCGCCCAGACCAATACCTGCATTGTTAATTACCAATGTAACAGGATTCTGCATCAACTGTTCAGCCTGTTCAGCCAATTGATTCACCTGTTCCTCTTTAGCAACATCACATTGCACTGCAAAGGCTTTAGCACCCAGTGCTTCAACCAGACCTACTGTTTCTTTTGCTGCATCCAGATTGATATCAGAGCACACCACGGTGCCACCACGTTTTGCCAATTCAAGGGCAAAACTACGACCAATCCCACTTCCTGCACCAGTGACCACAGCAAATGCTTTTTGGCTTGGTTTGGTTTTTTTACCAAATAATTTCATATTGGTTTTCCAGTCATCTCGTATATACATGGACCAGCTTATGCAGTCGCTGCACGTACAGGTGGTACAAATTCTTTCAGGAAATACGGTGTCAGTAATCCTGTTTCAGGGTTTAACAATCGCTCTTTGTAATATTCCATATACGCTGTCGTATCATGGTCATTTGGATGGAAACTTGGACGCAGATATTCCAAAATATGCATAAAACTGCTACCAAACACGCCACGCTCACTACCGAATAGCAGTCCTGTGCTTTCCACAATATCTTTCATATAGCGGGGATTCACCAGATTGCTTGGTTTACGAATAAATGGCATCAGATAACCACCGAGTGATACCCCACCTAGAATGGTCAGGCTTGCCAATAGGAAACCTGTAATTCTGAGCCAGTAATTACCTGATAACTCCAGGAATACGTCATAAGCAATATCTTTATGCTCTGACTCTTCCAGCATGTGCCACATCCACATTGCACGCTGTCTTTCATCTTGTGAACCAAGCAGATAGTCTTCATGCTGCATCATAAATTCAGCCAGCACAGCGGTGTAGTGCTCAATTCCTGCCATTAGGGACAACTGCAATGATTGCGGCAGTTTATAAATACCGTATTCAAAGACCTTATCTGCAATCGCACGAAGCAACTCCACTGGATAGCCATTTTCCTTCAAAACTTCATCATTAAACTGGTTGTGAATTTTTGAGTGAATCGCTTCCTGCCCAATCAAAGAAGTCAATCTTTGTTTTAAAATAGGATCATCAATAAAATCACGGTGATGACGTGCAGTTTCAATCACCACATCCTCACCAAAGGTTAAGAAAATAGATAATGCATGAAAATAAGACGTTGCCAGCTCTTTATTCAAAAAGAACCTTTCATCTAATTCTGTCGGATTAAACTTAAAATCAAAGTGGCGAATTGGTATAGATGGCTTATTTGCCAGCTCCTGAATAAGCCCTCTATATTTCGTACTCAGCTTATCTGAAACCTTACGTATCACTTGAGCGACCATTCTTTAAATCCTATAAAAATCAGGTAGGAAGAGAAGCCTTAAAAATCTAGGCGACTTTCTGAACCTTAGGTGTAAATTCTTTTACAAAGAATGGATGCAACGCACCGCCCTCTGACAGGAGTTTCTTCTCATAGTATTCAAAATAAGCAGAAGCATCGTGGTCATTCGGATGGAAATCGGTACGTAGATAATCAAAAATACGACCCTGGGTACTGCCAAAAACACCATCTTTTGGACCAAAGACCAACTTCACGCCACGTTTTGCATCTTTCCAAAATTTAGCTGTCAGCATTTCCTGTGGTTTACGTAAGATAGGCACCATTGTTGCTGAGAATGGAATCAGACCAAGAATAGTGAAATAGGCAAGGAAGAAACCTGCGATGCGAAGTGCGTAGTTACCATTTAGAGTTTGATAAACATCATAGGCCACATCTTTATGCTCAGACTCTTCCAGCATATGCCACATCCACAATGCACGTGTCTTAGCATCCTCGGAGAAATAGAAGTTCTGTTCATGTGCCATCATGTATTCCGCGAGCACAGCAGTAAAATGCTCAATTCCTGCCATTAATGAGAGTTTCAATGGTTGTGGGAATTTTAAGAAAATATGATCAAAGAATTTTTCGCCTAAGAAACGATAGAGTTTTACTGGATAATCCAGTTCAACAATCGCATCGTTAAATTCATTATGCAATTTTGAATGAATCGCTTCCTGACCGATCAATGAAGTCACGCGCTGTTTCAGGATTGGGTCTTTGAGTAGGTCACGGTGATGACGTGCAGTTTCAATCACCAGATCTTCACCATAGGTCAAGAATACTGAAAGTGTAGCGAAGAAAATGGTGGCGAATTGATTGTTCATATAAAATGAAAGATCAACCTGCTTGCCTTCAAACCCGATTGCCAAGTGGCGAATTGGAATACTTTTTTTACTTGCAAAATCAATTTGCTCAGTTATTGGGTTAGATTTAAACAGACTTAAACCTTTTTTTAATGTGCTGCTAATCATGGCTACACCTACCTACTTCACTTGAGCGTCATTTGCCCTTTTACATTCTTTCTCTGAATCAGGTTCATCACTTTTCGTATCTCTAAAACAATCTTTGAAGTTACGAAAAAATATTCGGGAGATATTTTTGAACCTAATTTACCACTGCAACCAATGTAAACCGATCTTATGTTCGGATTCAATTCGGGTAAATTCAGCCAATTTCAAGAAAATATTGAGTTTAAAAATTAGTGTATTTACTCTACTTTCTAATAATTTCACTTATTCACAAATATAAAATTAAACAATTAAAATCAATTATATAATTTAATTTAAACAATATTAATTAAAATAGAATAGGTCTGACAGACGATTTTTTGATTACATTTATTACAGTTTAAAACTGGATATTAAAAACAGTGTAATTTTATTTGTTCGGATTACAGGCATAAGACTTTTATAGGATGCTGCCCCATGTTAATCTGACGTTATGTTCGGATTTTTTAAATAACCTGTCATGGCTACCCGTAAACCCCGTCAAACTCGATCCAAAGTCACTGTAGACACCATTATTGAAGCTGGTTTTATTGCTGTCGCCAGCAATGGCACCAGTGGCACCACCACCCGCCATATTGCTGATATTGCAGGTGTGAGCGTGGGTTCCTTATACGAATATTTTAAAAATAAAGAAGAAATCTACGATGCCATGGCCAAGTCCTTTGTCAAGGAAGTATTGGATATGGTGAAAGAGCTGACCCCGATCATTGTGGAAATGGAGTTGGAACCTCTGTTTGAAATGATTTTCTATACGTTCCGTGACTTGCTGACCCGTGACAATGACCGTTACCTGATCTGTCTCCGATATGCCACTGAGCTCAAGTACGAGCGCTACATTGGACAGATTGAAATGGCGCTGATGGAAGTGCTGATGAAATATATGATGCGCCATCCAAAATACTTAAAGGTCAACAACCTCAGCGTTACCGCCTATATCAGTATTAACAGCAGTATCTTTAATGTGGCACGTCACCTGATCCTACCCAATCCACAAATCAGCTTTGATGAGATGGTCAGAGGCCTAAGTACCATGATTATCAGCTATATTGATGCGGAACTGGCTAAGGCTGAAAGCTAGAAGCCAGCTTTCACTGACTTCAACACGCTTAAAATGGTCTTGAACCTGCCAGACTGACACGTTTCAGCAAACGGCGTTGTTCGGCAGGAAAGGCGGTACGGGAGTGCAACGTCAACTGGTTGTCCCAATAGACAATATCGCCAATTTCCCACTGGTGTTCATAGCGGTATTTGGGTTGCACGATATGCGCCCTTAAACGCTCAATCAGGGCTGAACCTTTCTGGTCGTCATAGCCAACTACCTCCACTTCAGTCTGCGCATCCAGATAAATACCGCGTCTCCCACTTTCAGAATGGGTACGCACCAATGGGTGTGGAAACGCCGCACCTAAAATCGGTTGATCTGAAAAACGGTATTTGGGAATTGGGCTTTTATCCTTTAAACGCAAGAATGGGTTATAGGTAATCAGTTGCAGGCCCTCGATTTCATCCTTGGTTGCCTGATCCAGGTCTTCATAGGCCTGTACCGTGTTGTACCAACTGGTTGCACCACCATCTTTGGGTAACTCAATGGCATACAGCAAAGAACCGCTGGATGGCTGTGGGGTCCAGTGATGGTCGCTATGTGGGGTTAGTTCGCCATGCCCTGTATAGTCACCCTCACCCACCGCATTGGAGACAGGCACAATGTCAGGCGGTGCATTGGTATCATTGCGTGTCGCCAAAACAGGCACATCAATCGGTGGACGGAAAATCCCGCCAAAATAACTGGCAAATGCAAGCAGGTCATTGTCCTCCAGTTGCTGTGCCTTAAACACCAAGATCAAATGCTCATGCAATGCCTTTTTTAGCTTAAGAATGACTTCGGCACTCTGCGGCTTTCCTGCGTCCAGTCCTGTCACAATCGCACCCAGGGCACCATTGATGGGAGTAATCTGTACAGTATCTAAAGTATGCTTGTGATATTCATGCCAGCGTGGTGCATTTTCAATTGCCGCTGAAAGTTGTGTAAGTGCAGTCATTTTATTTTCCAGTCAACTCATTTTATTAAAAAACTTAATTTTAATTAATTAAGGTTAGGCCACCATTTAAGTGATGCTTTAAAATATATTTAATTTATGCAATTTAAGAACCAATATTTTTTTATTAATTTAGTCTTTTTTATGATTATAAAAAGTTTGCCTAGTATTACCAGGCAAACTGAAATTGATTAAAATCTTTGGTCGGTGCAACCAGTAAATGATCTTCAATATTATGGCTAAAATCAGTCAGAATATCATTGCGAATAGCTGCAAGACGAACATCTTCACGTACACGTGGGTGGGCCAAACTGACAGGCACGATTCGCTTGATACGTCCTGGATTCGGTTGCATCACCACCACACGATCACCCAAGAAAACTGCTTCCTCAACATCATGGGTCACGATAATCATGGTGATTTTTTCAGTTTGCCAAATCCGTTGTAGCTCCTTTTGCAGGTTGGCACGCGTTAGTGCATCGAGCGCGCCAAACGGTTCATCCAGCAGCAGGATTTTCGGTCGGTTGATCAGGCTTCTGGCAATGGCGACACGTTGGCTCATCCCACCTGAAAGCTGTGCTGGATAAGCCTCCTTGAACTTACTTAATCCCACCAGCTCAATGTGTTCATCAATAAGTTGATTCTGTTCTTCTATAGACAATTTACTATTCAATAAAGCAACGCGAATATTGTCCTGAACATTTAACCAAGGAAATAATCGGTGGTCCTGAAACACAATACCACGTTCCAGACTTGTCCCCTCAATCGGCTGACCATCCACCAAAATCTTGCCTTCAAACTGGCTGTCCAATCCAACCAGCAGGCGCAGTAAGGTGGATTTTCCACAGCCACTGCTCCCAACAATACTGACAAATTCACCCGCCTTAATATCCAAAGAGATATCATCCAGAACCTTGAGTTCATGGCTCTGATGATGACCATAAGATTTATTCAGGTGATTAATTTTTACTGATCCGACATTTATTGATGTCATTTTTAGCCCCCAGATACAGAAAGCCTAAATATAACAAGGAATCTCCCTATTATATTTAGTACCTATATTTTCTATAGTTTTGCCAAAGCAACTTCTGTTGACTTGATTAATACAATCACTTCACTACCCAATTCAAGATTCAGGTTTTTTACTGAGCGTGTGGTAATCACCGAAGTAAAAACACCTGCGGGTGTTTCCACATCCACTTCAGAAACCACACTACCCTCGATAATTTCCTTGACCACACCACGAAACTGATTACGTACATTAATTTGAGGAATACTCATATTTCACCACTTAGCATTTGTTTATTCAATCTAGTCTTGTCATATTAGGCAATGAGAAAATATTTTGAACTATTATTTTTCGATATTTTTTGATTAAAAAACTATATTTATTTTCTATCAATGATTATATATTTTTAAGCAAAGAAAATTGGGGTAAATAAAAAGGTGACTGTATGTCACCTCACTATTTATAAGCATTAATTCAATAACTCTTCCAGCATGATATTCACGACTTTATCATTTCCCACCAATCCATATTTCACCAGTCTCGCCCGTACAATATTACGGCTAATCCCCAAAAGTTTTGCGGTTTGCACCTGATTACGATGGCAGTATTCATAGGCAATCCGAATGCTGGCTTCCTCAATCAGGCGATCCAGATTTTCATTTTTCAAGGCATGTGACGATTCAAAGAGATTGAGTAAAGCATGCTGCAACATTTGTTTGGGCAGTAAATCTGTCCGTGGAATGGTCTGGGTGCTTTTCTCCAAATCTGAAATTTGCCGTAAATTCAGGCTACTGGATAGAGAGGCAAAACAAAAGTCGGTGGGCTGAATCTGGTGATTCTTGCACACCAGCAAGGCATGGTGAATCGCATTTTCCAGCTCACGGATATTGCCTGGATAACCATAGGTCAATAGTTTCTGTACCGCACTTGGGCTTAGGCTTGCCAATGGATAGCCCAGACGTTTGCAGTATTGGGCAATGAAGAAATTGGCGAGAGGTAAAATGTCCCCTGGACGTTCCGCCAAAGGTGCTACCTTAAGCAATGCCACATTCAGGCGATAAAATAAATCCTCTCTAAATTTACCCGCTTGTACAGCTTCATCCAGATGGACATTGGTCGCTGCAATGACACGGACATTGAGTTTAATTGGCTTTAATGACCCCACTCGTACAATTTCACGCTCTTGCAATACTCGTAAAAGCTTGACCTGCATTGCTGGAGACAGGTCACCAACCTCATCCAGAAACAGGGTGCCATGATTGGCAGCTTCAAACCATCCCGCCTTACTGTTGATTGCCCCTGTAAACGCTCCTTTTTCATGTCCAAACAGTTCGCTTTCAGCCAGTGATTCTGTAAATGCGCCACAATTTACCGCCACAAAAGGACCTTGAGCACGCTGACTCATCATATGCACCTGACGC
Organism: Acinetobacter sp. GD03645; assembly: GCF_029845285.1. Taxonomy (NCBI): domain Bacteria; kingdom Pseudomonadati; phylum Pseudomonadota; class Gammaproteobacteria; order Moraxellales; family Moraxellaceae; genus Acinetobacter; species Acinetobacter sp. GD03645. The sequence goes on from NZ_JAOCLL010000001.1 coordinate 262,951, forward strand.
GCGACCAGTTCTTTGCCTGTTCCCGTGTTTCCAATAATCAGGACACTCGCCTCACTTGGCGCAATTTGTCCAATGCGGTCTAGCAATTCCCTTGATTTTTGATCTTCAAAAACCATTGCTGTGGCACGTTCAGTACGAGTCAAGGTATGACTTTGTGGATAAGTAATGAATGACATGCATTTACTCCCCTATTTTGCTGAATGAGGAGTTATCTTGCATGACTATGGGTTTAAATAGAAATCAATAATTCACCTTTGTTATTTCCATTTATTAAAATAGAAACAAACAGCAGTTAATTAAACTAAAAATCAGTTTTAATTCAGGCTATATTCATTATGTTGATTGCTATATATCTTTTTATAATCAATCTGGTTTGGTTTTAGCTGCCCCTCAGCAATCAGATTATCCACCCATATTTTAAAGTCATGCTGTTCAAATTTCCCACCCTCACTTGGTATTCCCCAATTGGTCCAGTATTTTAACATGGTATTATTTTCTGGACGTTTACGTTTCTCCAAAATATGTTCAAAGCGTGCGATCACTTCATCCCGACTACTTTGTCTAGACCATTCAATGGCTTTGGCAATGCCTGTCACCACTTTGCGGGTGGTGTTTGGATGTTGTGCAATATAGCGATTGGCCATGACATAAGTTCCTGTGGTCAGGTCTCCGACCAGATCATAGTCCCGATAAAGACGACGAACCCCACCACGTTCTATTGACGGGCCTGTCAAGGGGGCCAGATCAACATGCTTATTGCGTAATGCCTGCTCTGAAGAACCAGGTGGCAATACCACCAGTGTGACCTGATTGATTTCTTCGGGTGTCAGTCCTCCTTTTTTCAGGTAGGTTTTCAGCATATATTCAACCTGTGCCCCTAAAATATTGGTACCCACTTTCTTGCCAATTAAGTCGCGGGCGGAATGAATCGGGCTATTTTCCAATACATAGTAACCCGCAAATGGATCATCAAATGTGCCATAGGCCGCGATGACCACGGTTCCTGGCACACCACTCGCCACCATCTTAACGGCTGATCCTGCAAAACTTGGACTGCTAATATCACTATCACCTGACAGGGCGGACTGGATACCTTGCGGACCACCTGTAGATACGCCCTGATAATTCAGCTTGATTGGGGCGAGATAACCCAAATCCTCCGCCAGCTCCAACGGCGTGACGATCCCTGGTGAACCCAGATATTTAAACTCCAAAGATTCCAGTCCATCTGATGTCAACTGTTTTGACTCTGGCTTTGTACATCCCAGCAAAACAACCGACATGGCAATGATGCTGCTCCAGTGAAATAAATGTTTGTTCCAGTAAGGCTTTTGCATCGAGATATACTCCTGACTATCGTTCAGTTTTCCAGGCAGTTAAACGTTTTTCGATAAACAAAAGACTGTAGTTAAACAGCAAACCAACTGTCGTAATGCTGATGATGCCAAAGAACATTTCTGGAATCTGGAAGTTATACTGCGCATAGTTGATCAGATAACCCAGCCCTGCTTTTGCACCGACCATTTCAGCCGCAATCAGCATCAACACTGAAAATGAACCAGCCAAACGCACCCCAACAAAAATCGTAGGAATCGCTGCGGGTAAAATGACTTTACGGAATAACTGAATTGGGCTGAGTCCCATGGTCCGTGCCGATTTAATCAATAATGGATCGACATTGCGCACGCCACTGATGGTATTCAGCAAGATTGGCCATGTGCAGGCATAGGTCACCAACGCAATTTTGGAACTTTCACCAATTCCCAAAAATAGAATAAATACAGGTAATAAAGCTAAAGCTGCGGTATTTCGAAACACTTCCAATAAAGGACTTAAAAATTCTGAAAAACGGCTATACCAGCCAATGGCCAAGCCCAAAGGAATTGCAATGAGTATTGATAGAATAAAACCACTGAATGAACGAACCAGACTGGCTTGCAGGTGCGTCAGCAACTGACCATTTTGAATCAGGTTCCAGCCACTCACCAATACCGTGGAAAATGGTGGCAAAAATGCTGGATCGACCAAACCAATACGCGGCGCAATTTCCCAAATGGCGATAAATAATAAAATGGCAGCCGAATGTTTAAAGCTGCTGGAAAGCCAGCTTAAATTGAGATCAGTCAAAAAGGAACTCACCTTTTGCGTGGAATGAACAGCACTGGGCTGGATTGTTTTTGGAAATGTTAGGGTATCTTTTGAACTCGACATAATGACCTCTGATTCTTTCTAATATTGATGATCGTTTGTTTAAGCAACCAGTTGCTTTTGTTTTTCCTGCTCCTGCGCTTTCAGCACTTCTTCACGCAACAGGCTCCAGATCTGGTGGCGTAGCTGGCTAAACTCAGGGCTGGAACGAACATCCTCCTGGTCGCTTCTTAACTCGGCAGGAACTTCTATCACCTGCTTAATTCGGCCTGGGCGTGAGGTCATAATGGCAATGCGCTGTCCCAGATAAATCGCCTCATCAATACTGTGGGTAATAAAGATGATGGTCTTCTGCGTCTGCTGCCAAATCTTGACCAGTTCAGCCTGTAGGGTTTCACGGGTCTGTGCGTCCAAGGCGGCAAAAGGTTCATCCATCAGTAGAATATCGGGGTCATAAGCCAGACTTCTGGCAATCGCCACACGTTGTTTCATCCCACCTGAAAGTTCATTCGGATAATGATGTTCAAATTCAGACAACCCGACCAGATTTAGAAAATATCGAGCTGTTTGATAGCGTTCATCTTTGCCTACACCTTTGGCATCCAGACCAAACTCAATATTTTCCAGTGCAGTGAGCCAGGGAAACAAGGCGTATTGCTGAAAGACAATACCGCGGTCCAAACCTGGCTTTTTAATTGGCTGCCCATCAATGGTAATTTGTCCTGAAGTCGGTGTGGTCAAGCCTGCCAGTAAATCCAGCAAGGTCGATTTACCGCAACCACTTGGCCCAACGATTGCCACAAACTCACCCGCTTTGACATCCAGAGATAAATTTTCAACTGCAACGAAATCTTCAGTCTGAATTTTTGCACCCTTGATTTTTTTTGCTGCAAAGGATTTATATACATTTTCAATTTTTAATTTAGTCGTCATTCGAATCTTCCTTTCAGTTTTGCTGATTTGTTGCTGCATGATTTTCATTTGCATAAGGATTGAATTGATTGGTAAATAAGCTGTCAGCATTGATCTGGTTTGGCTTGAGCTGACCTTGCTTTACAAACAAATCGATCCAGCGTTGATATTGTGCTGCATTTAATAAGCCACCCTGACTCACCACGCCATAGCTATGCCAGTACTGCATCAGTACATCGCTTTCATTACGCTTTCTTTTTTCGATGATGCTTTTAAAACGTGCCAACACCTGTTCACGCGGAGTCTGCTTACTCCACTCGATGGCTTTGGCAACACCTGTCACATACTGCTTCACCACTTCGGGATGCTGCTGAATAAATTTTTCAGTAAAGACATAACTGCCAGCGGTGAAGCTGCCATATAAATCTGTATCTGAAACCAGTTTTCTTAAACCGCCACGTTCCAGAGCCTTATCCTGAAAAATCGAAACCAGAGCGGCGGCATCAATCTGCCCCGCACGCAACGCCTGTTCGGTATTGGCAGGTGGCAACACGACAAACTCAACCTGCTTGATTTCATCGTCGCTCAGGCCCTGACGTGCCAGATAATCTTTGAGCACAAACTCGTAATGTGCGCCCAAGGTATTCACCGCAACCTTTTTACCAATCAGATCACGGGCTGAACGAATTGGGCTATTGTCCTGAACGTAATATCCCACCCAGCTTTTATCATCACTACCATACGAGGCCACAACAGCCTTGATTTTAATGCCTGCGGCAGCCAGCTTAATGATGGCACCATCAAAAGCGGTGGCAACATCGACATCGCCTGTACTCAGCGCCTGTAAATCCTGTGGGCCGCCCTGAACGCTACCGACATATTTAAGTTTCAGGTCGCCTAAATAGCCCAAATCCTCGGCAAGTTCTGGTAAAGACACTACACCTGTTAATGACTGATAACGTAATTCATGCACTGCATTGGATTGAGTTTCTGAGTTTTTACTACATGCCAATAAAGTAACCGTGATCAGACCGAATAAACCCAACTGAGCTGCCTGTTTAAAATGACGGCGAAACGGCTGCCAGAAATTTTGTAATTTTTTCATCTTTATATCATCCTCAACGTCGCCAAACCAAAATGCGGCGTTCAGCCCAATTGGCTAAGCTGTTCCACGTCACACCAATAAAGCCAATCACGATTAAGCCAAATACAATCAGTCCAACATCCAAGGCGGCACGGCCACGAATCACGATATTGCCCAGTCCCACTCCATAATTCGCCAATAGAAACTCTGCGCCAATGGTGGCAACCCAGGCAAAAATCAGCCCAAGCTGTAGACCCAGGAAAATTTGCGGTGCTGCCGCAGGCAGAATCAACTTGCTCAAGGTTTGCCAGGCATTAAATTGATAGACTTTTGCGACTTCATATTGGTTCAATGGAATACGGCGTACCCCATCAATGGTGTGCAGCGCCACTGGGTAAAACACCGAGAGCACGATAAACAGGATTTTTGCGCTGTTGCCATAGTCTAAAAAGGTGGTAATCAACGGCAACCATGCAAATAAGGAGATTTGACGCAGCACATTAAAGCTTGGCAAAAATAAATAATTCGCCCAGCGTGACACGCCCACCACAATCCCGAAAATAATGGCAAGAACACTGCCAATCACAAATCCAGTCAGGTTACGGAATAGGCTTGCACCTAGACCTTGCCAGAACTCTTGCTGTTGAAATTGTTGAATTGCTATTTTGACCACTTCAATCGGCGCTGGAATCAACTTTGGATTGACCCAGTTAAATTTCGAGGCCAGCGTCCATAAAACAATGAAGCCAATCGGCAATACCAAGCCATAAAACTGCACATGACTCAGCTCAATTTTTTTAACGTGTTTGGTTAAATCTGTAGTAATCGACATATTCTGCTCCCCCTAAAATGCACTGCGTTGCCATTGGCTAAAGAAACGCTCAACCCAGCCCAAAATGTAGTCCAGCACAAAACCCACGATGCCAATCACAATTACCGCCATAAAAATAATATCGGGTTGAATCAACTGACGGCCCCAGACAATCAGGTAGCCAATACCCTCGCTACTTGCCAGAAGTTCGACAAAAACCAGCGATAGCCACGCCTGCATAATGCCCTGACGCAGTCCACTGACAATATTCGGCAAGGCTGAGGGTAAAATCACCCTTCTAAAAGTCTGCCAAGGACTAAAGGCATAGACACGCGACACTTCAAGTAAATGTGCTGGAACACTCAGCACGCTTCGATAGGTTGCCACCAACACAGGAACAAAAACGGCAAGTGAGATTGCGGCAATCTTTAAACCCTCATCAATGCCCAAAAAGATCATGAGCAATGGAATCCAGCCAATCACAGGGAACTGGGCAATGAGGTTAAAGGTGGGATAAATAAATTTATGCGCCACACGGGACAGACCAATGACAAAACCCAGTAGCAGGCCAATGCTGCCACCAGCCAACACACTCCATCCGACACGCTTTAAACTGATCAATAAGTTATCCTGCAACTCATGGGTATCAATCAGTTCCAGTGTGGTTTGCCAAACCAGTGCTGGGCTAGGCAAAATCTGTTCAGGCAGCCACTGTTTCTGGAACGCATGCTGCCAAACAGCCAGGACAACCGCAGGTAAAACCAGCGCCAATACAAAACGTGCAATCCATGCTCCCGTTTGCCTGAGATAAGGGCTTAAACTTGTCCATTGCCACGTCTGTTCATTTTCTAGTTGAGTTTCTATGGTGCTCATTTTATTGACCCTCTATTTCTGAATATATTTCAATCTCTGATGCAGATGCGGTAAAAATCTGGGTAAGCTGCTGGGCAAAGCCAATCAATCCAGCAAACAAGACCGCCGAGATCAGGAACATGGACTGTAAGCCCCAGTAATGACCCAGCCAGCCTCCGACGATACTGCCGAGCAAGCCACCTGCTGGACCCGCCATTGCGCTCAGACCCGACACTTTCGCCATGCCCAGACGCTCACCGACATTGGCAAACATGGTGAAATTCACAATATGCAGCATGGCAAGACCCAAACCCAAAACCACCGAACCGCCCCAAAGCAAAGCGGGTACTTTTGGCGTTCCCAAGGCAACCGAGGCAATCGCAATCAGGGCAAAACCGACCTGATAAAAACGCTTGATACCCCAGCGTGCCAACAAAACCCCTGTGCTGAACAATGCGGCAACAAAAACCGCCCCCTGTAATGTCACCAAGCTTGCCGCAATGGTTTCGCTAAAACCAAAATCCTTAATCGCAATCACAATGATGAAGAAACCGTAGTATGCCATCACCGCATTGCTGACCAATTCAATTAAGCTAGTACGGCGTAAGGTCTGGTCATGCTTTAACAGGGTCAACTGCCTGGCAATTACGCTTAGGCTAAACACTTCATGCAACTGGGGTTGCACCTGTGCTGATCCACCCAAGGCAAATGCCAGGGGAGCAAACAAGGCTGGAAGCAAAAACAGTCCCGCAATCCACCAGTACGCACCAGAAAAACCTGAACCATTGACCAGACTCACCGCCAATAATGGACCAACCAGAAAGAAACCCATCATGTGCGTTCCCCGAAACCAGCCTGCCTTTGCTGCACCAATACTTTTTAAATGCTGCATATAGACCGTGTTCAGGGAAACAAAACGCATCGGCATGCACAGACCAACTAAAAACGTGCATAAAATCAGGTACCAGACTGTTGGATAAAATGGCACGGTGAGATAGACCAATGCAGCAAGGAAGCTTCCAATCACAAACATTTTCTTCGGGCCATATCGCTGTACTAAAATCCCGATGGGCAGTCCAAGAAATAAAATACCCAGACTCTGCACCGCTGCCACCAGTCCCATTTCAAACTCGGTTGCCTGTAACTGCACCGCATATAAAGAGGTGACAATTTTAGCGATACCGATTCCCAATCCTGCACATAGCGCCAAGGCAATAAAGCCAAACACAAAGCGAAACTGGCCTAGCCCTGCTTGGGCAACTGACTGCTCAGCCATGTACACGTCCTTAAAAATGAATGAAAGCCACACATCAATCGGCCAGCTAAAGACTTTAGCTTTAGCCAACCCCTGCTCTGGATTATTTTTTACGGTTACCATTGGCATCAAATTGCGGCCAGAAATTTTCAAGTTTCAGCTCTTGCAGCGCATTGTTGAGGTATTTCCGCTCAATCCATGAATCAATATCGACAGGACGGCGAATCAGCTTGTAGTCAATGGATTGCTGTACAGATTTCTTTAAGGATGTCACCGCATACTCATCGAAATATGGAGAGTTACGGTCTTTCAGCGCATAGTCATCCCAGTCTTTTTTATAATCTAAATATGGTGTGCCACTCTGTGCCCATAATTTATATTGCGTATCACGGTTCTTTTCGTCAGAACTCCATACGTTGTCTTTAATAAATGTCGTGACCACACGTTGCACCGTCTGTGGATACTTCTTCTCAAAATCCTCACTTACCCACGCAACAAGTGGTCCATTTAGATTTGAATCTTTACGCACCTCTAAAATCCGCTTTGCGACCCCACGCGATTCCAATGTCCAGGGACTGGTGATCATTCCATCAATATCACCCGTTGATAAAGAGGTTTGGGCGGAATATGTATCCTGACTAATAATGCGGAAATCTTTTTCAGTAAAACCGTATTTACGCAACAGACGACCCAGGATCAGTTGCTGGTTGGTTCCCTTAAATACCGAAATGGTTTTGCCCTTTAAATCCGCTAAACTTTTTGCCCCTGAATCAGAGGGAACGGCAAAATAAACAGGTCCAAAACGTCCAGTCACGAATAATAATTTTGATTTTAGACCTGTGGAACGCCCCACAATTGAAGGTAGATCACCATGTCCAATACCAAAATCCACCTTGCCATTGGCAAGTGCCTCATTCAATGCAGGCCCTGCGCCTGGGAAGAAAATCCATTTGACTTTAATACCATCCTTGGAAAACTCTTTTTCCAGTACACCCCGTAAGTGCGCACTTGCATAAGCACTCGCACCCACTTTAGGCTTACCCCCTACGCCTGCACCTGGAACACCCAGTCGGATTTCAGTCGGGTTGGTTTCAGCAAAAACCGAGAAGCTGGTTGCAACCAGTAAACCCGCCGCTGCACTGATCAATAAATGTTTCTTAAATGTCATGGTCTTATTACTCATATTGAAAAATTAAAAGGTGTATTGAAATTGTGCCTGCACTTCAGAAAAGTCTTTTTGGGTCGCCGTTTCGTGGTCATAACTCCAACGATTTAGCCCAAGCTGGAACTTTGTGGTTTGTGCAAAGAAGAAATTTAATCCGAGTGTGTGAATGTCAACCTTACCCAGGCCATGCCCTGCAATACCCACTACATCAGCCCCCTTGTTCGGGTTATAAGTGTCATAGCGATAAAAGGTTTGAATCGACTTTGGCCAGAAGTCATCGAATTTCGCAGCGGATTTCACACTGTTATAAAATTGGTCGCCAATGGTATAAAACAGGGTTGCAGTATGACCTTCCGCTTTCACCTCAGAACTTGAGCCTGTTGCAGCTGCAAAGTCACTCAGGCCCTTGACATATTCATAGGTAATCCCAAAAGGCGCATGGTTGTAGTAAATATCGAAGCCCAGACGGTCATTGCGGCCATTTCCATCAACAACGGTTGCCCCAGAAATGACGTTTTTACTGCCTTTTAGGTAGGAAGCACCAAACTTCAACTCACGTAACCAGCTGGCATAGTCCACAGGCAAGGTAAAAGCGACACGTCCGATATAATCTTTCTTGTCATTGTCATCGACCTTGTTGGTGCCATTACCATTGACCACACCCAGGGCATATTCAAATAACGGCGCACGGTAATTCGATGAATAATCTACAAAAGGCTTGATATCACCGCGAACGATCAGGCCTGTTTGACGGTTAAATAGCCCCAACTGCGCCAGACCTGTTGCAACGTTGATGGTTGGACGTAAGTCCTCTGGCGATTGTGGGTCTAAACCAAATGGAATTAACTGTTGACCCAAAGTTGCATTTAAGCGTGGGATTTCAGGGCCACCATTGGTTGAGGTAAAGTTGTAACGAACAAAGGCATCGGCCAGGTTCAGGTCACTGGCACTACCCGCTGTGCCTGTACGTTTGCCATAACTAAAGGAAAGCTGATAATCCAGGTTCTTCCCTTCCTTATAGTCTCTATACAGATTACCGCGCACCCCAAACAATGCGGTTGGAATATCAAAGGTGTTGCGACGTGGTGTAACAGGCGCGGGATTTCCCGATGCGGTATCAACGCTCTGGCCTTGGGCCCGTACCTGAACCGTACCGTATAATGTGGTATCGCGGGCAGACTTTACTGAGGTTCGCTCATATTGGCGCGACTGGTCATATTTGTAATTTTCCAGATCAGTACGGAAACCCGCCAATTCGCTCTGTGTGGCAAAGCTATTTTCGGTATCATCATCCTGAGCTTCATTTTCCTGCTGAACAGCAGTCTGCTCAGTGGTTTCCCCCACTGAAGCCTGTTTCTTTTGCTTTAACACATTGACCTGTTGCTGCAAGGCAGTGAGTTGCGCCTGCAACTGTGCCAATGTGGTGTCCACATCTTCGGCGGCCTGAACAGCCCCACTTCCCAGCAGTGTTGCCAAACCCAATGTAACTGATAAAGAGAGATGATGTTTTTTCACCTATAAACCCCTAAAATTAAATGCTAAAAATTGAGTACAAAAGTTCCTGACATGATTGAAAAAACAATCACGGCTAAAAATTTCAAATGAAGAAAGAGAGAAAGAATTAAGTTTGCATACAACAACGTGAAATAAACATCATGGACTCCTCAGCCTGTAAAAAATGTATGTGTAAATACCATGCTGAATTCTTTGCAAGGGCTATGCCAAAATTTAATCCATTGTTTTATATGATATTTAAAATATATAACGGTGTATTTATGTGTTGATGGGGTGTTGAGAAATCAGCACCCTGCTTATACAAAAACATCATATTTTTTTGTTTTTATTTCTTATTTTTAGATATAACACTGATTTCTTGGCCAGCTCACCCATTTGACTGAACTGAAAGATGTTCAAACATCAAAATAAATCAGGTAGTGGCGAACTGTGTTCGTCCAAATCAATCAAAATAAAGATGCATGAAGCTGGATTTAACCTCATCGCATAGGTTTCAGGTTATAAGTCACCACGCCCCAAATCACCAGTTCCTGCCCCTCGTGAATATAGATATTTTGATAGTCTGGATTCTCAGCCTTTAACCATACTTTGGGTGGACTAAAATGATGGTCAATCATTAAGCGCTTAACGGTAAAATCATTATCAATCAACGCAATCACAATATCGCCTGACTTTGCTGGAATACTTCGATCAACCACCAAGGGATCATCAATATCAATCCCCGCATCAAGCATAGACAGGGAATTTGCTTTCACGATAAACGTAGAATTTTCATTGCGAACTAAAAACTGATTTAAATCCAGAGATTGCTCAACATGGTCCTGCGCGGGTGATGGAAAACCTGCTGCGACACGTTCTGTTGCCAGTGGAATATGGTAGATTCGATCATTCTGGGCTTGTACATTCTGAATTTTTAATGAGGATGTCAAATCTGTACGTGTACCTGTTTTGACATTATTCAGTAACCAGTTTTTGATAAAATCAACCTGAGACTCAGGAACACGGATCACCTTGGTGGGTTCATTAAACTGTGCCTTACGCCCAGCATTGGTTCGCGCACCACCATGCTCAAATTCAGTTTTTTTAGACATAGCTCCCCCAAACCCAGATAACTAAACAATAATTTAATTTAACTTGAAAAAGTTACAAATTCAAGTTGACGTACATAAAATTTTGCATAACAATAAATTTCATAGATCAGATTTTAGCTTGTTTCACTTAGACAAGGATGTACAACAAACTAGAATTTATGTTTTAAATGAATAACTTATATTATCAACCAACCTGTTAAATAATATTAAGTTATTGATCTAATTCAATATCATACCTGATCTTCAGCAGTTGGGTTTTATTCAAATATTTTTGATGTGGAGACATGAAAAATGAACAATCAACGTGATGCTATTCTTGGCTATGCTGATGAAAAACATGCTTACTTTATTCGCCTGATTGAAAACAATATAGTGCTGGGCAATAGTTATGGACTGTTTTGTGAAAGCCCGAATAGTGAGGCAGCAGAAAGTATTATGACCACCCTATTTCTAAAAAAATCCTTTTGGCTGAATGGCTCTGAATTTAACGATATTGTCAAAGGTCTCAACCCCATTACCTAATGATATAAATAAGTGGCATGACTTTATTCTCCCAGAACCTGCATGCAAAATTTAATTTTGGAAATAATGCAGGTTCTTTTTTATTATTTCTAAATAGATACCAATTTATGAAGAAACCAACCCTAAAAACATTATACCCTCTCATACATTAGTTGGTTCAATTTCACTATTAAAGAAAGGTATACTTATTCAGAGATTGAATCAAGTTGACACGACTTTTTAGTCTAACCAAAAATTCAAAACTTTTAACTATCTATATTTATTCTAAGTTCAAGGCTTTAACACGCATGAATAGTGACACAGTTATAGCTGATCTTTCATCCCATACGCCGATGATGCATAAATACCTTTACATTGATTTATAAAATAAATTTTTAACAAAATTTTAAAACCTACACAACAACCTACACTTTTTCAAAATCATAAAATAAAAATACTATAAGCATGTAAAGTCCTGAAATTTCTTGTTCTCACTAACATGTACTCCGCATAACCAGAAGTATTTACTAAATATTATTTCTATAACCAACTTGTCGTATCATACTAAACTCACTACTAGTTGGGATTGGATTGGCAATCGATCTGTATATTTCTAATGCCTGATTAATCTTAGCAACTTTCTGTCTTAACTCAGTAGATAAGAAATGCTCTGACTGCTGTAATGCAACCCATCCTGCTTGTACTTGTTCATTTTGATTGCCTTGCAATTTTGCTTCCAACCAGTGTTGCAAGCAATGTGCATGAAGATAGACTTCAAACTGATAAGCGATAAAGGTCATAGACAAAGCCAGATTCTGTTGATTCTGCTTTAATTTTTCTCTGACTTTTTCAAAAGAAGATAAGTTTTGATTGACCCGATAATCTAATAGTTCATTTTTAAACCATTGTGCAAATTCTATCAGTAGTAATACAACACTATCCCTTTGGCTACATAATTTTTCACGATTTAAAGCATTCGCACCTGTTGAACCCGCCACACCACCAATATAAGCACCTACTCCCCCTGCCACAGCAATTCCAACTGGTCCTGCCAATATTCCACCGATCGTACCAAGAATCATCTTTCCTGCCACTGCTCCACCTGCTATTGCAGCAGTTTCTTTACCAATATTTTCAAGGTATTGTTTGGAACTGGTTTGTCCTGTATCAAAATCCCGATAATTACGATATGTTGCCAAGCCCAAAGTAATTAGCGGAATAGGTATAAGGTCGGCCATACTTTCAAATTGGTCGATTTGTTCTAAACTTTCGTGCATGGTTTGATTAACATGAGCATGGCTTAGTCCAGAATCAATAAATACATTAGGATGATTATCTAACGAATCAGTAAGTTCCTGATTTACAATCACTGGAATATCAGGATTTTTTTCAATATGTTGCAATACATAATCACTACTTAATGTATTTTTAACCTGCATTGCCTGACCATCGACAATTAGGTCAAAACCCACTTGATTGGCTGTAACAGGAAATTCTACGGTATGTCCCTGTTGCGTGAGGTTGTAGGCGACTTGCTGTTCGGCAACATAACCACTCAATCGGGTCATTGCTCCAGCACTGTCTAGCGTTGTGCCTGCAATATCCTGTAATCTTGCAAACTGTTCGGGTTGTCCTTTTGAGGCAAAGGTCAGGGCATTTAGAACCGTAGAATCTATTTGTGAATAGCTCCATAGCAACCCAACTGAATAGGTGAGCGAAGCCGCACCGATAGTTATATTTACGCCTCTATCTGATAGAATTTTTTCAAGGGCATATTGTGCATTTTTATCTTGTGCTAAATGCTGGCTAATTTCCTGATGGGTTAATAATATTGGTGCATTGGCAATGATGCCTTTACTATACGGAATTTCAGATTCTCTCCCACCTAATAAACCGCCGATGGATTTTCCAAAGTGGTTTAAGCCTCTCCCCATATCGGCAAAGATATTGGTCATTTCGCCACGTTTTGCAGTAATGTCATCAGGTAAAATTAAAGTGACTGCTGTATATTTTAATAGGTTGTAGCGTTCCTGATTGGACGATGTATTGAGCAGAAAATATAATGCCATTTGTGCATCAGTACATTCACCATCATATTGAGCCTGACGAGAGAGCAAACACTCTGAAAAATCCAGTATATCGTCCGAAGTCAGTGCTTGTTCCTGTTGTAAAATCCATTGATATTCTAAAATTGCCTCTGACCAGCGTTGATTATTTTTATAGTCCTGTGCCAAAGCCAAAGCATTTATTGTACAAGGATTTAAGATTTTAAACTTCTTTAAAATTTCTGTTTTAAGTGAATTATTTTTACAGTCTTTTAAGCGTTGGATATAGGTTTGTATATGGTATTTTGTTGGGTTTTGCTCAAGATGTTTTAAGCTATAATTTAAGCATTGCTCATACCAATAGTTATTTAAAGATGGTTTGATATAAGCAGGGATTAAGTCATGGATAATAATATCAATCAGTCGTTTACTAGATGCGATGTCATTTTTATTTTGGTGTGGAAAATACCATTCGGTTGGGACAGTCACAGTAAATAATCGTTTAAAGAATCCTGTATTAAAATCAGGGTTCTGCATCGTGAGTAGTATTAGTTTCTGTTCCGCAGAAAGGGTATGCCGTTGCTGCTCAATTTGATTTAAACGCCCTATCAACACGCTTGTTTCTAGCATCATTAACCTCTATAATCTATTTTTTATAAAAACTATATACTAAAAAGCTGTGCGGACTAACCGTGCGTAATTATGTTCCTCTTTATTGTATGTATACGAAACACCTGTATTGAAATCCACGCTCCACGCACTAATATTGTTCCCCAATAATGTTTCTGACCAATATTCTCCCCATTCATTATGTCCAATACTAAATAAAACCCTCTCAGGAGAATTAAAACCTGTTTTACTTTTAATCATTAACGTTCTTAGCTCATTAATTGTAGGCAATCTCCAGTCATCATAGTTTGAGAGTTTAAAGTCTTGACATGCTTTTTTCGCACCTTCCCAGTTTAATCTTCTAGCTTTTCTAATACATTTCCCATCTTTCCATTCTTGCCCAATGCTAATCCTTGCCCACATTAAGCCTGTTTTCGCATCTGTCCATACACCTCTATCTAATTCTATAGCTGAATTAATTGATTGCTTTTTGGATGGCAGAAATACTGGGTTCACTATATTGATCTTGTCATTCGGTTGTTTTAACTTTTGTTTTAATTCATCAATTTCCTGACGATATCTAATCTCTAATGTCTCTAAATCAGCAATTTTTTTATTCAACTGCTCACAATGTTGTTGCGTAAGTTTTCTAATCTCTTGCTGATATTGCTGTTTGTCTTGTCCTATTTGATGTATAGATTGTTTTTGAAACAGCTCAGCTCTTTGTAATTTCTCTTGTAAAGTACTTAGTCTTTGGTCAAAGGTATTAGTTTTCGCAATTGATTGTAAAAAGTGATCTATGGCACTAAACTCTGTATCTGAACTAAAAAAATCTACTAGTGAATAATTTTCCATATTTTAATCCTTTTTAAATATATTACGAACTGCACGAACATATCTCTCATTGTTCTTAATACTGCCAATTAAATCACTATAATTAAAGTTCACGACCCACGCATAGTGATCACTGTGCTCACCAAGTGAACCAGACCAATAGCCCCCCCATTCATTTGCTACTGGTTGGAACAAAACACCTTGAGGGCAAGCATAACCTGCTTTATCTTTACTGATTAAAGTCTTTAATTCACTTATGCTAGGCAATCGCCAATTATTGTAGCCAGCAAGTCTAAAGTCTTGACATGATTTTTCAGCCTGTTCCCAACTTAATGCTTTTGATTCACCCCAATATTGTCCATCTTTCCATTCTTGACCTATACTGATTCTTGCCCACATTAAGCCTGTTTTCGCGTCTATCCATACACCTTTTTCTAATTCAATTTCAAATATTTTCTCTATTTCAATCTGTTGGTTTATTTTTTGCTGTAACTGCTCAATTTCCTGACGATATTTATTTTCTACACGAGTAGTCTCTTTATTTAACTGCTCACAATGTTGTTGGGTAAGTTTTCTAATCTCTTGCTGATATTGCTGTTTGTCTTGTCTCATTTGATGTATAGACTGCTTTTTCAACTGTTCAGCTTGGCGTAGTTGTTCCTGCAAAACACCTAACTTTTGTTCGAAAGTGGTAGTTCTTGCCATTAACTGTAAAAAATGTTCTATAGTGTTTGGTTGTACGCTAGAATTTAAAAATTCCACGAGTGAATGATTTTTCATATTTTAGTCCTTTTAAGTAGTACGAACTGCTCGAACATAGTAATCATTATTTTTAGAATATCCCCCAGCACTACCACCACCAAAATATACTATCCATGCAAAATCATGATAAAAATCACATTCCGAAATAGACCAGTAAGAACCATCTATACGTTTTTTGGGCTTAGACAATACATCATGATGGCAATTATAACCGCTTATACCTTTTTTCATTATTGTTTTTAATTCATCAATCGTAGGTAATCGCCAATCATGATAACCCGCTAATCGGAAATTTCTACATGCCTTTTGAGCAGTAATCCAATCCATAAAATCAGCGTCACCTATACACTGCCCAGCTTTCCATTCTTGTCCTATACTAATCCGAGCCCACATTAAACCTGTTTTTGGATCTGTCCATACACCATGTTCTAATTCATTATTTGAACTTATGGTTTTATTTATCGCTGATTTAGTACATCTTACTGACTCAACATCTGACTTAAGTTTGTGTGCAATCATAGCTTCATCAATGATTTTCTTCTTTATAACTACTTGGGGTACAGTCGTATTCGTTATTTTAGCTGTTTGAGCAGCGTCTATACTATTCTGTTTTAATTTTTGAATTTCCAGCTGATAAATATTTTCTTTCTTTTCTAAGGCGACAATTTTTGCATTAAGCAATTCAATATTTTGAGTGCGCTTTTCTAACCTCCGCTCAAAAGTATTATTTTTAACCATCAATTGCATAAACTGGTCGATAACCATGAGTTCACTTGCACTCAATAATTCTGCCAGTAATTTAGTTTGCTTATCCATGACGTTACCCAAGATATTCTATTTGATGCTGATAATGGTCTTGATAACGGCTTTCTAATATAGATAGCTTTAATAAAGTCGCAATAAATTTATCCAAATGTAAAGTTTGCATCTGTTGTTCAATCACTTGTGTCACTAAATCAAATGATATAGCTATACTTATCGTTTCTACTGCCTGTAAATAAACAGGTTTTATCATAGTAGATAAATAATCTTGTAAATCTATAATTTCAGTTGAAACTTGAGCAATTGCCTGCTGCATGAATTGAATATATTGCCAAAAAGCCTGATAAACGATGGATAAATTTTCTAGCCAATATTGATTCCACCACTGTGCTAAAGGATGTTCTTCACTTAATTGTTGTAACTGAACTAAAAATTTTAATTCATCAACATTTTGTACTTGTATCTGTTTAAGCCAACGCTCAGTTAAACGCTGTATCATTTCTGATGATGATAATCCACGTAATCGAGTCATATTCATATTTTGAATAAACTGTCCCTCTAAACAGGCAAAACTAAGAATTTTCTGTATTTTTCGTAAGCTAGCAATCTGCTTTATTAACACAGGACGAATATCCCAATCATTTGACCAGTTTAGAATTTGTTCTGCATAACCTTGTTGAAATTCAAACTTTTCTGTCCCAATCGGTTTTAATAATTCTTGCCAGAAATTTTCTCTAAACTTTTGAATCTCTTGATCAGACATTTCAGCAAAATCTAAAGCCGTAATATTAAGCATTAAATTTTCAGGCTCAAAGTACAAATCTTGCCACTGTTGCAAAATCCGATCTCGCATCCGTTGCGATAATCGCTGTTGGCTATCTTTTTGACAATGTGTAATGATGATATGTAAATGAGCTTTGCCTGTTAAAAACATTGCATCGCCCAAAGCTTCTAGAAAATTTTCCAATCGTGCTTTATTAATTTCACCATCTAGACGATTCGCATGACAAACATAGATAATTGCAAGATTATGTTCACCAACAAAATATTGATGTGCATCCTGTTCGGCAAGATCATCCTCACCAGAGTTCCACCCTGGAGTATCAATTAAGAACAGTTTTTTCGGCTGATTGTCATCTGAATAACCATCACCTTTTGCTAGAATAAAACGTGATTCATTAATCAATAATCTTAACCTATAGTCATCAGGATTATATTGGCTGACTTCAGCTCTTGATGGAAATTGTGTAAGCTCTTCTACAATGACTGCATCATCTAAATCTTCACTTTTTTCAATTAGAAATAGTTGATTATTTTGACCATAACTAATTTCGAGTTGTAATCGAGTTTGTGCTTCTAATGAGCTAATAGGAGAATATTGTTGTGGAATCTGATTAGCTAAGATTTCACGAATTACCCTAGTCTTTCCTGCCGAATATTCACCCACAACACGAGCAGTTAATACACCATCAGCAATTTCTGTTTGAGCATTACCCATTTTTTCCGAAAAATCGAATAAACTTTCCGTGACGATTTGTGTTTTCTGAAAATTCATAGCCTTATCCATCATACCAGTTCCGCATTTAGCTTGACCAATGCCGCCTGAAGGTGTGTTTCTTCTTGTTGTAAAACACGCAACCTTTGTTCCTTTTGTAGCGGTAGTTGATTGATTTGCCGCTCAATTTCTGTCATTTCTTCAATTCTAATGGCTAATTGTTCGTGAATCACTGTTTCCCAATAACCTTTTATATACCGTTGAATATACTGCTCAATACCTTGAGTTTGATGGTTAAATTGTGTTAGCCACTGCCGCAATGCTCGCTCATGATAGCTTTGCAAAATTTTGGCTTGTTGCTGTTCTCGCTCCGCTTGAGCTTGTGTCTGCTGTTCTTTTAGTTCTTGTTCCAGTTGGACAATACGCTGCTCAATTCGTAAAATCTCTTTTTTCTTTTGCTCTAAAGCCAATTCTTCTAATTGCTGTGATGCAATTAAATCCTGTTTGCGAATCAAATCATCATGTAAATGCTGAATATCAACATTAATTTTTTGTGCTTGTGCAGTCACTTGTGCCTGAATTTCAGGGTCAGGTTTTAAAATAATCTGTGAGGGGTCATTGAGTAAGCTACCTAGCTTTTCAGTCCATGTCGCCACCGAAAGTAAACTTAAAATTTGACCTGCCGCTGATGGCTGCATTTTTTCGGTCGTCTTTTTTGCCATTTTTGCTGTTTTTTGAATCGTATGTACTGTTTTAACTGTTTTCTCACTTAATTTGGCTAACTTTCCAACTTTAGTAACTGCTGCGGCTGGTAAAAAGAATAATGCCCAATCAATCACTTCACCAATCGCCCGACCAGCATCCGAACCTGATGTATCATAAACTCTTTCTTCGATATTTTGGATTGGCTGATTAAGAATATCCTGCCTATGCCGACTTAAATCGGCAATTTGTTCTTCCAGTTGTTTTAACTCTACATCTGAAAATACATTATCAGACTGTTCAAACTGTTCTACTTCATCTTTTTTTGCGATAAATTGCTGTTGTAATTGATAGAGTGCGGTAGCCTGTAAAAAATCCTGCTCATCTATTTGTGGCAGTTCTGGTAATCTTAAATTTAAATCGTTAATTGTACTTTCTGGTAAATAAATCTGTCCAAAATTTTGCATTACCTCTTGCACAGCTTGAATAGTCCTGGCTTGTGTTAAACGCAAAATTTGCGAACCTTGTAAAATAAAAGCGTCCCATTGTTCAGGTGTGACATGCAAAGCATTTAATTCTGCACATAAATCAGTTTTTTTGCTTTGAAAAATATCAATCATCCGTTTTTGCAAATCATTTTGTTGCTTTTCCTGTTGTTGATACAAATCTTTTTTTATCTCAATGATTTTTTCTTTTTTCTGTAAAAATGACTGGTGTAGTGTTTGGCTTTGCTGCTCATCTAATAATTGATTGGCTTGTTGCTGCTCCTGATTATATCCCAAAATATTTTTTAGGCGTGGAAGTAATTCAGCAAATAAGCGTTTTGCACGAATATCATGGATTTGTTCTTTTGCTTGAGCAATAAAATCTAAAATCAACTGATGATTTAATCCATTACAATGACTACAAATGAGTGCTTTATCATAACCAGTTGCGGCTTTAATTTGTGCTGACCATTTATCCAAATCAGGTTTTTTCTCACCTAAACTAACCACAGTTTCTACTTCGTCCCAACGATTGACAATCACTAAAACATGCTTGCCATATGAGCGAATCAATTTAATCGCATCAATATCTGAAGACGATGCCCCACGAGGGGCAAGTAAATATAAAATAACATCTGCCTGCTGAATTTGAGCAATCGTATAAGCATGATGTTTTTCCGAGATTGACCCTAAGCCTGGAAGGTCAATAATCGTCAAACCTTTTAACCAATCTTGAGACAAATGTAACATGGCATATTTTGCGTTATCTGGTGCATGGGTCGTCACGTCATAAAATTGCTCACGGTCTAGTTGCACACTACTTTGGTCAGTATTAACCAGTTGTATATCCTGCTGTTCAGCATATTGAATCAATGTTGGTAAAGCAGTAGCTTCTTCCTGTGCAGTAAACAACCACTGCTCCCCTAATAAACCATTCAATAGGCTACTTTTTCCAACCGAAAATGCCCCAATCAATGCCAAAGTTAAAGTTTGCCCTTGGTCATTAAAACTTTGCCAAATATCCTGTACAAGTTTCTGATGTTGTTCAGGAAGTACATCTATTATCTCTTGAATATGTTTAGATGTTGTCATGGTTTTTTCTCACAAAGTTTAATAGCTACTTTCTAAAGCATCTTGTGTCATTGCAATTAAAGATTGTGTTTTAGATAATCCTTGTTGTAACTCTATTCTACGAGCATCTATTTTGGCTTGTCCTTGTACAATCAAATCCTGTACTTGCTTACGTTGTGTCAATTTTGCGTTTAATGGTTCTTCCAATTGTTCTTTGACCTGACGTTGCAACAAATTCAACTGCTCATCAAAAACCTGTTGAATATGCGGTTGTACCTGCTCTTGTAATTGACGGATAAATCGAATTAAAACACCTGATGTATTGTGTAATAACTGTTGATGTGTGTCTTCAATCAACTGCTGACGACTGGCTTGCATTTGGTCTTCAATACGTTTACGCTGACGCTCAACTTTTGCAACTTCTTGTTCATACTTTTGTTGAATACGCTCGGCACTCATACGTTTACGTCCTTTATCCTCCTCCTCTTTTTGAACTTTTTCTAGAAAAGCTTCTTTATTGGCAATCGCTCGCTGGGCTTCCTTATATTCTGTTTCCCATTTCAAAACATTGCTTTCATCATAATCAATATAATTTACCTGTTTGGTAAATCCCATCCATCCAAAAATCCCCCAACTTGGTTCAGTACGTGAACGTGTGATTTGCTGAGCTTGTGGTCTTCCGCCTAAACTTGTTCTTGCTCGCTCTGCACGTAACAATGAATTTTTTGCATTCTCCAAAGCCATTGGACTAGCTTGGCTATTTACAATATCATGCTCAAGTTTTTCAATTTCCTGTCTTTTTTTCAAAATCTCTTGCTCAAGTTTTGCTTGCTCGGAGAAATAACTATTAATTTCACTAAAATCAACATCAAAACTCAAATCTAAGCTTGGTAAACTAAAATTAATGCCTGAAATACTTTGTTTTAAATGTGCGGCATGTTCTTCTAACTCTTTTGCATAATCCGCTCTTAAATCTGCTAACTGTGCATCGATATCTTTACTTTGCCGCTTCATAGTACTATTTACCTCTACAACTGCAATTTCATATTGCTGTTGTAATTGGCTTGGAAGTTGAATGTTCCGACTTCCTTTAACAATTTGACCCTCTACATATCGTACAGTCACCTGACTTTCAATATCTGCCTGTAAATCCTCTAAAGGCGAAATCAATTTCTCTTTTAAATCAGCAATTAAATATGTTGCTACCCGATGATGCTCTGTCCGTGCATTATCGTTAGTAATCTTAAGTTCTTGCTGTAAATTTTTGATTTCTAAATCAAGTTTTTCACTTTCTCGCTGTCTTTCAACAATAGTCTGACTGGAGTCTAACTGTTGTAATTCTTCTTGAATAAACTCACTTAATTCTGTCTGAATCGAAACCAAAGTACGTAAAGGCTTTTTATAAATTTCATCTAATGCTTCACCCGTTGAGAGCATATCACTGATTCTTTTTGATAATATATTAATATTAGAACGTTCTCTTTTATCCTGTTCCTTAGACAATGCCCACGCTGCACTTACTCCAATAAGATGTTCATTATTGGTCATTACATCTAAATCTTGCTCAGAAATATCAAATAAGTTTTTTCTAAAATTATTTTTTACATGTTGATATTTCTGTGACTCTCGTTCTGCTAATGACTTTTGTTGGTCAAATGGATCCTGTGGTTCGAGAACACTATCCCACATATTTACTACTGTCAGAAATTTATTAAAATTTTTACGAATAGTACCCGATAAAAACTGCCATTCTGTTGCATTACCACCCAATTGTTGTGTACTTTGCACCCAAATTGCAATATGAGCTTCATCAATCGCTCTACGGGTAATACCCTCATGATATTCAACTACGGATTGCAATCCTGGCGTATCAATCAATACAAGCCCCTGATCTAACAATGGATGTGAAGTAAAAATTTCAATACGATCAAGTTGTTGTCTAGCACTTGCATGAGTCGTATTTAATTCTGTACTCCATTTTTCCAAAGTATCAGTGTCATTTTCTAACCATTCAATATCTTGTATATTTCCATCTTGAAAATGGATACGAATAAAACGATGCTCTACACCTTCTGGCAATCTCCGTACAAACGTATTGATTGCTGTAGTTGCTTCTTGAGCTGACCGCAATAATAAAATGTTAAGTAAAGCATTAACTAAAGTAGATTTCCCTCGAGAGAACTCACCAATTACAACCAATTTAACTTCTTCACCAGACTCTAATGATTTTTGTATATCATCAAATTTCTGCGTAATATGAGTCAGTTCTTGTTGTCCAAATTGCTGAAATAATACTTCTGTTTGATCTAAATAATTCACTGCATCCTGAATTTTTTCTTTACGGATCTGCAATCCTTCATTAAGGTAGTTCACTACTAACCATACTCCAAAAAAATACTTATTTTTTAAATAGCTATCTAATATAGCATACCATCTGTTATATATTTTTTACAAATGAAATCAGACTTAATCCAATCAATAGTTACTAGAAATTTTGAAATACTTTTACTTAAAATTACTTCTATGATTTCTATCATTCGCAACAATCTAAATCACCTATTTGACTCACTCAATGAGTCAAATATACACTACAATCTACTCACTCCTATTCTTCACTATTTCTGGAAATGACTAAATATGTATGATGACTGGATTTGGAAACAGCCTAATTGGACAACGTTTACATGGAAAGATGAAAATATTCTTCCACTCACCAGACACATTCATCAAAAAATTGGAATCCTGCTTGGGCAAATCCAGCATAACCCTGAAAAAGAATATCTTACCCTAGACAACCTGATTGCCAATCTTGTCTCATCTTCGGCTATCGAAAATGAAACTCTGAATGTTTATTCGCTTCGTTCATCTCTGGCAAAACGTCTAGGTGTATCACTGGAACAACCCTACCCAAGCTCAGAACGTTCAGATGGTTTAGCCAATATCATGCTGGATGCCTTAAATAATTTTGAACAAAACCTCTCTGTAGAAAGATTATTGCAGTGGCATCAATGGTTATTTAATGAAACTGACTGGACAATGCAACGTATTCGGATTGGGCAATTACGTGGACATGAACCCATGCAGGTTGTATCTGGACGAATGGATTACCCTACGGTGCATTTTGAAGCTCCACCACGAGATGGTTTAGAGCAACGTGTGGATGAGTTTATTCAATGGTTTAATGCGAGTAGAACCAATAGCCTGCTTGACCCACTGATTCGAGCTGGTATTACTCACCTATGGTTTGTGACACTGCATCCTTTTGATGATGGTAATGGACGTATTACCCGTACATTGACTGACTTGGCTTTAGCCCAGATGGATCAGCAGAGTATCCGCTTATATGCCATGTCACCTGTCATCCTGAATAAGCGTAAGAGCTATTATGAAATTCTTAAAGCTACTCAAAAATGTGGTTCTGATATTACGGATTGGTTGCTTTGGTTTTTACAGGTACTCAATGAAAGCCTTGAGCAGACATTAAAGCGAATTGAAAGGACACTTCTAAAGAGTACATTTTGGCAAACTTTTTCAGAAGTGGATTTACATGAGGGACAGCGTAAGGTCTTAAATCGGCTGCTTGACGGTGGGGAAAACGGCTTTGAACATGGGATCAGTGCTTCACAGTATCAGAAAGTGGCTAAAGTGAGCCGAGCCACTGCAACTCGTCATCTCACCGATTTATTGGAAAAAGGCTGTCTTGTGAGACTTGAGGGTGGCGGGAGGAATACGAGGTATCAAATTAAAATTTATAAACTCAAGTATATTTCTTTATAAATATTAAAATTATCTCTTTTTTAATAGTGTATATTAGAAAATAACAAGCACATTCTATAGTAAACCTATAGAATGTGTAAAAAAAATTTAATTCAATTGTTTCAATGCTTGATTACTTGTAGCCCTGAGTTGATCGGCAACCTTGACATTGATGTTGTCCTGAATCCATTGTTTTTCTCTATAATCAACATTATGTAGATATAGATGGCCAACAACTAACTGTTTTAACAATGAATATACTAATGGATTATTTTCATTCTCTTTTTTAATCTTCTTAATCAAAGATTTGGGCAATTCTTTCTGAATTATTAGTCGTGAATATAAATCAACAAGAAAATAAGCTGGTGTATCTCTTTGTTCTGTTAATTTTTCTGATATTTCCAATAATTGGCTATGTGCAGTAGACTTGGAAATAAGTTGTATAATATACATACAAATACTAAAACAAATTTGATGTATAATTTTCTCTGCAACTTTTTTTGCTTCTTCAGTAGATATTTCTCCTTTATCTGAAACAATTGACTTAATAAACTCTTTTAGATCATTTTCTGTATCTTTAAATATATTCAAATAGAAATTCAAAACTTTAAGGCCATTATCATAGGCAACCATTAGTATGTCACTTAAATCATTTCTATTAATTGAAGAGTGTCTGTTTTTTGCTATCTGACCAAGGACTTCAATGCTTCTAATAGATGAAGTTGCTTGTTGAAATAAACTAAAATCTACTTTCGCTTCAAGTTCACTTTTTTTAATATCTAATTCTTTCTCATCAACAGAAAGATCGAACAAATCAGAATTTTCATTCGAATTCTCTATTTTTTCTTTATTCCTATAATAAAGTTCTCTTTGTTCCTCAGAGTTCTTATCTTCATAAACAACTTTATGGATTTCTTCTCCTAATAGTCCTTTAAACTCCTTACATTGCTCAAGGTTCATATCAAAAACAGAAATACCATCCATTAAACATATGGCATGATTAAGAATTTCTTGTAAAATGTTAGTTGATCTTAAATGATGAACCAAAAAAATTAATATGTTAGCCTTATTTTCATTATGCATATTTTTACAAAGCAGAGTAATTTCATCAGCTAATTCAATAGCATTATCGGCCAAGTGTTTAGCACAACAAAAATAATATAAATACTTTTGTGAGAAACGCATTGAATCATCATCTGGAGTGACAAACACACCCGAATTTAATAAAACTTTTTTAATATCTCTTGGGGCAATATATTTACTAGAATACTCAACTATAATTTGATTTAACTCTTCATCACAAATTGACTCTAGATTATGTGCATACAAATAATAAGCTAAAAATGATAAGAAATTTAAGAAACCATCTAGATCATTCGTTAAAGATATATTGGCTTTTTTAAGCATCCCTGTTAGCAATACATAATAGCATTGCCCATATGAAGTTAGCTGATAATTATTATTTGTACTCATATTTTCTAATGTTTGAATGATAGTTAGAATATAAATCGGCCTAGAATCCATTATATTCTTCTTCATTAAGATGTCAAAGTGATTTGCCAGTGCATCTATTTTACCATACATTTCATTATCAGTTTTTAAAACATCTATATCCTCACCAACACTATACCATCTTTTATAAAGCTCATTCCTCTTTGCATATCCAAAGTTTAATATTTCAACCTCTTTAAATTTATATTTTAAATATTTATTACTATTCATAAAAAAATTATTTTTATCAACAAAAATAAAAACTTTAAAGAACTTTTCGGTAATTTCACTTAAAAACTTATCTAAAACATTATCTTTTAAACGTTGTTTTGAAAAGTTATCAATAAGTAAAATTGTTTTGCTTGAATCTATGGAAAAACTCAAACCAAATCTTTCATTAAAATCCTGTAATATTTGTTTTTCGTCTATATTTTTAAGATTCTCTGCATTAACAACAATTGGACTATATCCTTGAGATAGATAGTCTTTAGCCAACCTTTTCATTAATGTTGTTTTTCCTGACTCTTCACTACCAAGAAAATAAATATAATTATATTTATCTAATACTTCATTAACTGTCCACTTATATTTTTTAATTGTTAAATTATCATCAACACATTTAATATCAGGATAAACAAAAATATCATCTACTGTGATAAAATCTTTCTTACTGTGTTTTATTGTAACTCCAAGATCATTCAAGTAATTATTAAAAGAAATCAACCCACTTATAGATGATTCAGAAATTGTTAATTCACTTTTTTTTTAATAGTATTACTGGTTAATGATTTTAACACTTTTGCAAGTTCATCAGAAATTTCCGTATAAACATCATCTTCATCTTCCCACTTAATTACAGGCTTTGCATCTTTTGGTTGACACTTCAAATCAGAAAAAATTGTATGATTCCAGTTACATTTTCTTAGAATTACTGGAAAAATGTTTGCTTTACCAATTTTTTGCTTATCAAGAGCATATTCCAATTCTTTATCTATGCAATAATCCGAAGCAAGATAATCTGAACTAATTAAGCAAATAAAGATTGTGCTTTCTTCAAGGGCCTCTTTGATTGAATCATCTAAAGACTGCCCCGTCAAAATATTTCCATCATGCCAAAGTGAAGCACCAAACCCTTTTAAAACTGGTTTCAAATATTTCATTAATTTTAACTTGAATTGTTCATCTTCATGACAATAGCTAAGAAAGACATTCAAATTTGACACATTATCCTCATAGTTCAATAAATTCTAAATTTGATCTTTTATACACTTACTAATAGAAAAAGGAAAGAATCTTAATTGTAACTACTAATTTTAGGGACTGGAGTAGCAATT